>DBXG01000043.1:1415-3580 GCA_002309215.1 Alphaproteobacteria bacterium UBA1218
ATGGGCGCATGTCGCAGATTTTATATCATAAACCCTACGATTGCAACTTTTATTTCTTAGTATTCACTTTCAAGAATATTTTTTTGCCACGTTGAACCATTATTGATTCAGCAGGTTTTACAACATAATCTTTATCGGTTATTTTTTGACCGTCAATCTGAATACCGCCCTGTTCCACCATACGACGCGCTTCTGATTTAGAATCAAATAATTTTACAGCAACCAAGAAATCAATAATCGGCATAGGTTCGCGCATATCTAAATCAAAACTTGGTGCATCTACAGCATTCCCACCACTGAACAATGATGCCGCTGTGGCTTCTGCTTCTTGTGCAGCCTTGGTTCCATGGGCGATTTCGGTTGCAGCAAATGCCAAACGTTTTTTAACATCGTTCAATTCTGCCCCCTGCAAAGACGACATTTTTTCAATTTCTTCAACAGGGATTTCTGTAAATATTTTCAAGAAAGTTATTACCAAATCATCTGGTGTATTACGGAAATATTGATAATACTCGTATGGTGAAGTCTTATCTTCATTTACCCAAACTGCATTACCCGCAGATTTTCCAATTTTATTTCCATTTGAATCAGTAATTAAATTAGTGGACAACACAAACACTTCTTTGCCAGATTCTTTGCGAACCAACTCTACCCCCATAACAGAATTGCCCCATTGGTCTGCACCACACAACTGTAAAATGCAATTGTGTTCTTTGTATAAAGTCAAGAAATCGACTGCCTGGAAAGTCATATAATTAAACTCTAAAAACGTCATACCTGTTTCCAAACGCTTTTTCACGCTTTCCATAGACAACATACGCGGGACAGTAAAATCTGTTCCATATTTTGCCAAGAAATCAAGATGCGAATAGTCTTTCATCCAATCATAATTATCGACCATAATCGCACCATTTTTTGAATCATCAAAATTAATAAACTTAGATATAGATTTCTTTAATCCGGCACTGTTAATTGCAATCTGTTCATCAGTCATCATTGGGCGCCCTTTATCACGACCAGACGGATCACCAATACGTGCAGTCGCACCACCAACCAAAGCAATTGGTTTGTGTCCATATTTTTGGAACCAGCGCAACAACATCAAAGACGCCACGTGTCCAACATGCAAAGAATCTGCAGTCGGGTCAGTTCCCCAATATACAGTGATTTTACCCTTGGCCAAAGCCTGTTTTAATCCGTCCATATTTGAGCACTGATTTATAAAACCACGTTGTTCTAGTTCTTGTAATACATCTTTTTGCATATTTATTCCTTTTATATCGATTATATATTACCTGAAAACCTGCTTTTTTTCAACCGTAAAATCAAAAAACCGCGCCCAAAAGCACGGTCTTTATTTTTATCAATTTGTTCTGATTTTAGCCCAACATTTTTGCGACTTCATCAGCCAAATTATCTTCGCGCTTTTGGATACCTTCGCCCAGCACGTAATACGCATAACCAGCCAATTTACCACCATGTTCAGCGATAACATCTTTGACTGTCTTGCTTGGGTCCATAACAAATGGTTGTTCTTCCAAAACGGATTCGCCATAGTATTTTTTAATACGGCCTTCAACCATTTTTTCAACGATATTTTCAGGTTTACCCGCTGTGGCGCCAGATTCAATAAACACTTTCTTTTCACGTTCAACTGCTTTTGGATCAACATCAGCAATTGTCATAAATTCAGGTTTATTTGCAGCAATGTGCATAGCGATTTTATTACCGATTTCATCGATTTTTGGATCGTCGCCATTGATTGCAACAACAACACCGATTTGTCCCATACCTGGAACCAAAGCGTTATGAACATAAGTATAGATATGATCACCATCTACTTTGGCGATACGGCGCAAACTCATATTTTCACCAATAGTGGAAATAGTTGCAGCGATATCATCTTTGACAGCAGCCAAAGTTGCATCAAAATCACCCTTTAATTCCAAGGCTTTTTCAGCAACATTTGCGACCAAAGTTTGGAACTTATCATTTTTCGCAACAAAGTCTGTTTCTGCGTTTAATTCAACAACGCAACCCATTTTGTCGCATTTTACAACAGTCACCAAACCAGATGCAGCAACACGACCTGCTTTGGATGCGGCTTTGACAATACCTTTCTGACGCAACCAATCCGCAGCGGCTTCGATATCACCATTGTTTTC
>DBXG01000024.1 GCA_002309215.1 Alphaproteobacteria bacterium UBA1218
CGAACATTGGAATCAGCGCATGCATTGGTTTTACAAAGAATGTCAGAAGATAAAGTTCCCCTCCTGCGGAGGGGTGCCCGAAGGGCGGGGTGGTCTTTTGATAAAGGTAAATTCGGGGTCAATTTCAATTTACCGTTAAATAAAGATTTATCTGCACGTGCCAAAGAATTGCGCAAAGCGGGTAGTTTGCCAGAGGCGTTGTTATGGAAAGAAATAAAAGGAAAACAAATAAACGGTCTGGATTTTGATAGACAAAAAGTAATTGGTAATTATATCGTGGATTTTTTCTGTGAAGAATTGGGCTTGGTTATCGAGATAGATGATAAATCGCACGATATGAAAGCAAAGCATGATGAAAAGTGCGAAAAATATCTGAAAAATTTGGGTTTAGAAATCTTACATGTATCAGCTAAAGATGTATTAAAAAATCCTGCTGAATTTGCGTTATGGTTAAAGACCACCCCGGCCTTTGGCCACCCCTCCGCAGGAGGGGAACTTGCATCGTTGCAACAAAAAATGCTGTTTCCACGTGTTTTACCAATATGTCAAACTACAGATATTTTCATAACTCCAGGTTATGAATTTGGTGCAGTAGATGTGTTGCTAACCAATTTCCATTTGCCAAAATCAACTTTGTTTATGTTGGTGTCTGCTTTTGCAGGATTAGAAAATATGAAAAATGCATACAAACATGCTATAACGGAAAAATACAGATTTTTCAGTTATGGCGATTGCTGTTTATTGTTCAGAAATGATAAAGGAGAACAAAAATGAAGTTTAAACCAATAATGCGTAAACTTTCTAATGGGGTAACGGTTATATTGGACCCAGTGGAGGCATCGACAGATGCGGTTATGGTTTGTTTTCAGACTGGTGGACAAGATGAAAAGCCGAACGAGTATGGTCTTACACATTTCTGTGAACATATGTTTTGCAAAGGAACCAAGCGATTTGCAACGGCTCGCGATGCAAAAGATTACATAGAAAACAATGGTGGTTATACAAACGCCAGTACAAGTCTGTCAACATTGTCTTTTTATGGTCGAATCATTGCTGAAAAATTATCTGTTTTTATAAGTTTTTTTGCAGACAGAATTAAAAATTCCGTTTTTGATGAAAAGGTTTTAGAAAATGAACGTGGACCGATTTTAGATGAATTACGGCGCGGACTTTCCTCAACAAAAAGACAACAAACTGAATTTTTAAGAACGAAGTTGTTTAATGTGTTTGTACCAGACGGTTTGGTGACGTTGGGTAATCCACAAAACATAAAATCTTTTACACGTGAACAAATGATGGATTTTATATCTCGTCGGATGGCGGCAAATAATTGTTTGGTTTGTGTTTCCGGAAAAATAGACGATTGTGAAAAAATATTCAAACAGATTGAAAAATTATTTTCATTTTTGCCAACACGTGATATAGCGCCCACAAAAGCATGGACTTATTCGCCATCTATTGCACATAATTATATAAAAAGCGCCAAAAATGTTTCTGTTGAAATATTATTCCGTGATTTATATAAACGCACATTAGATAATTTTTATAAACGCAAGTGTGTGAGCGCATTTGAACATTTTTTTTCAGACAGATTGTACGATGTGTTGCGTTCTGAAAACGGTTTGACATATGCGGTTAGAACTATGTATGCGGGCAATAATACAGTTGAAGTTCGAGGTATATATACAGAATCTGCACCAGAAAATATTGCACGTGCAGTAGCTCTGATTGCTAAAACTGCGTATCGTGTTTACACAAAAGATCTGCCAAAGATTACAGATTTACAAAGATATAAAAATCAGCGCAAATTAAATAGAGCAGATTTTCTTGAAGATAACGAAAATAGATGCGATACTTTGGTCAATTGGTGGAAAGATTATCACGCTTTGTATGATTTTAAGAAAATGTGTGATTTACAAGATATGGTGTCCCCGTCAGATATCAAAAAATATACTCGCGGTTATTTTGATATTGATAATATATCAATAATAACACATGGACCAAATTTTGATGGTGATTTGAAACAGATATGGATGGATAATTTTAATGTGAACGAAGAATTGAATTTAAAATCGTTAAAAAAATCTTGTTTGAATAAAGCAACAAAAAGATTGAAAGAAAGTGAAAATAAGAAAGCCATAAAAGCCAGGGAAAATAAAAAATGTCGTTAAAGTTTAATTTAATTGCAACAGATGGTAATGCAAGACGCGGAACTGTTGAAACTGCGCATGGGACATTTGACACGCCTGCATTTATGGCTGTTGGAACGGCTGCCACAGTAAAGGCGTTGACTATGGATCAGGTTGCTGCAACAGGGACCCAGGTTATTTTAGGAAATACATATCATTTAATGATGCGCCCAGGTGGTGATTTAGTTGAAAAAATGGGCGGTTTGCATAAATTTGGTGGCTGGCATGGCCCAATTTTAACAGACAGTGGTGGTTTTCAAGTTATGTCTTTGTCTAACTTGGTTAAAATGAAGGAGGAGGGGGTAGAGTTTACTTCACACATAGACGGCGGGATAAAACATTTTCTGCGTCCTGAAGATTCTGTGCATATCCAACATCAATTGGATTCTAATATAACTATGGTTTTGGATGAATGTCTGCATTTGCCGACTACACGTGAACGTGCCGAAAAAAATGTCGATATGGTTACGCGTTGGGCAAAGCGAAGCAAGGATGCGTTCATAGACAGAAAGGGCTATGGAATATTCGGCATTGTCCAAGGTGCCGATTACAAAGATTTGCGTGAAAAGTCTGCTAAAGATTTGACAGCAATTGGTTTTGATGGTTATGCAATTGGTGGGCTGGCTGTTGGTGAGCCCCAGGAAGTTATGTTTGACATGATTGCGCATACAACACCATTATTACCAAATGATAAACCAAGATATTTAATGGGGGTTGGAACGCCACTTGATATATTGGGGGCGGTAGAACGTGGCGTTGATATGTTTGATTGCGTTATGCCTACGCGTGCAGGTCGTACAGCCCAGGCTTTTACGCGTCATGGTACAATGAATATGCGCAATGCTAAATTCACAGATGACGAAAGACCTTTGGATGATAAATGTGGTTGCCCTGCGTGTAAATTATCGCGTGCATATATTCACCATTTGGTTAAATGTGGGGAAATATTGGGCGCAACACTTTTGACACGACATAATTTGTGGTTCTATCAAGATTTAATGCGTGATATTCGTGAAAGCATTGAACAAGGTCGCTTTCAAGAATTCAAAAACGAATTTATCAAAAATTACACAAGCAAACAAGATTAAACCAAGGAGGAAAACAAAATGTCAAAAAAACAAATAGAAGTAATTGATGTGGGGGGCAAAAAAACTGTCGCCAAAAAAACATCAGTGGTAACAACAACTAAACGTATATTTGCAACCGTCACAGTAATTTGGTTTGCGTTTATTGCATGGTTTCCATTGCATGTAAAAAACAATTATTCTGGACCAATTAAGAAGTCTTTGGTTGTGTCGATGTTTTTTGATTTGCAACGCAGTATTGCAGAACAATATGAAAAATTATTGAACGGAATTAAAAAATCTATCAATCTGGAAAAACCAATTGGTGTTGCAATTGAAAAAGTCAAAATAGTAGAAGGAACTGTGGACAAGGCTTCCAATGCAACAGCCAAAGCAAAATCACAGACGAATAAAGTTAAACAAGAAACAGGCAAAGTGTCTGCGTTAACAGGTTTGGCAAATAAATTTGGTGTAAAAACTGACGGTGTTGATAAAGCTGTTCAGAATGCAAACAATGCTGTTGCCAAGGCTGATAAAGGTATTGCCAAAGTTGATGATGTTACACAAATGGTGAACAAAAAACTTGATTCTGTAAAAACAGAATTGGTAAAGGTTTCACAAACAGAAGTTGATAAAATGATTGATGAAGCAATTAAAAAACAACTGGATAAAAACTCTGGTGGTTTGGGAACAACTTTGTT
>DBXG01000005.1:0-424 GCA_002309215.1 Alphaproteobacteria bacterium UBA1218
TGGTTGGGCGAATTGGTTCAAAAGACTGAAAACGACATGTTGAAAACACCTAATTTTGGCCGTAAATCTTTGAATGAAATTAAAGTCCAATTGGAAGCAATGGGCTTGTCACTTGGAATGGAAGTTCCAGGATGGCCACCAGAAAATATTGCGGAGTTGGCAAAAAAATACGAAGACCCCTACAAATAAATTAAATTCTGTGCGGTCTTGTCGCGATTGTCGTTTCTTATGTAGGTCAACTACACTGCGAAACGCCAATCGCTTCCAATACCATCACACAATATAATTTATTACACCCAGCTAGGAGTGTTCGGAATAAACAACAAATCCCACAATTCAGAAAGAAATTTTTGGTTGTGGTGTCTCAAACAAATCCCTGAGAAAAAATCAGGGCAGAACAACAAAAGGAGTAATCAATGAGACA
>DBXG01000005.1:553-7767 GCA_002309215.1 Alphaproteobacteria bacterium UBA1218
GTCGAAAAATTGATTACCCGCGCGAAAGTTGATACGGTTGCGAATCGTCGTTTGACTGCATCTGAATTGGGGAATAATTCTGATAAAGCGGTTAAAAAATTATTTGCTGTTTTAGGACCACGTTATGCAAAGCGCCCTGGTGGTTATACACGCGTGTTAAAAGCTGGTTTCCGTTATGGTGATGCTGCGCCAATGGCAATAATTGAATTGGTTGAACGTGATGAAAATGCTAAAAAAGTTGCACCAAAAACTGTCGCAACAGAAGCAAAAGAAACAATTGCCAAGGAAGAAACTAAAAAGGCAACTGCACCAAAAACAACGAAAGCAGTTGCTGAAAAGAAAGTTGCGGCACCAAAAGCTGCAAAAGCACAAAAAACAGTCGCTGTGAAACGTCGTGCAACTGGTAAATAAGTTTGTCCAAGTACAAAACAAAAGACACCCGTTTTTGATGGGTGTTTTTTTTGTAAAAAAATTATATTTTTGCGAATAAAGGTGTTGTATGGTTTCTGGTTTTATGATAAAATTACCCCAAAGGGTAAGGAGTATTCTATGCGTAAACTGGTGTTTTTGCCGATTGTGACTGCTTTGTTTTTCGCTGATTTTGGCGCGTTTGGTGCGACTGCGCGTGGTTCGCGTGGTGGTACAGCAAATACTGGTAATAATGCTTCTGGGGCGACTGCGCCTGTGGCGGCGCGTGCGGCTGTTCGGGGTGCAAAACCGGTATCGACGGCACAACCTGCGCAACAAAACGCGCCTGTGGCGGCGCGCGCAGCGACAAGGAATACCCCAAAAACAACAACCAGTGTTGCAACAAATGCAAAACCAACCGCGGGTGGTGTTGTAGCGGCGCGTGCTGGTGCCAAACAGAAAGTGGTAAATATGGGGACCAAGGTTGCTACTGCTACTGCGAATACTGTTGTGTCTCAGGAATGCCAAGATGCTTACTTTGGATGTATGGATTCTTTTTGTATGTTGGAAAATGTGACTGGTGGTCGTTGTAAATGCAGTGATAAAAATGCAGAATATGATAATATTTTGGCTGAAATTATGAAACTGGATCAACAAAGTTATGTTATGCAGACCGAAGGGGTTTCTTTGTTGAAAATGGGCAAGAGCGCTGATGAAGTTTATGCAATGGCTGAAGATGCGGCCAACAAAGTTTCCAAGGATAAAAAAGTGGAAGAGCAAGCGGCGGGCAATAAAAAAAAGTTAGATTTGTCTGCGTGGGATAAAAATTTGTTTGAAGACGATGAAGAAGTTTTTGCAGATGAACCCGCGGTGTTAGAGTCTGATTTGACCAGCACAACTGGTGATAAATTGCATTCAACGGCGGCTCGTATATGTACACAACAGGTTCCAAAACAGTGTAGTGCTTCTGTGTCTATGTTGCGAATGGTGTATGTTCAGAAAATCCAATCTGATTGTGCGGCTTATGAAAATAGTCTGAAACAACAACAATTGGAAAGTAATCAGAAATTGCAAACTGCCAGACAGAGTTTGCGTGATACTGCGTTGGAAAAATATCAAGAATCAAACAAGTACGATCTTAGTGGGTGTGTTCGTGCGTTTAATACCTGTATGCAACAGGAAGAGGTGTGTGGGGAAGGTTTCCTTGGGTGTGTGACATTTGCTGCAACAGATAATTTGAAGGGGGCTGTGACAAAGCAGACCACAATAAAGGGAAAGGTGTCTAGTATCACATTGGCGGCGACAACTATGGACGAATTGCTGTCTAAGCGTGTATTTTGTGATAATATTTTGGAACAATGTGTGACCGCTAATGTAGATGACGCAGTTTGGACTGCGTTCTTGAAAAGTGCGGCGCCTGCGATTAAAACAGCTGAATCTGATGCAGAAAGCAATTTACGTATGAATTGTGTCAAAGAAGTATCAGAATGTTTCCAGACTGCTTGTAAAGATCAAGTGGATAGGAATATTGAAGCTGGCTCTTATGATATGTGTTTAAGCAATCCAGATTTGTATAAATCTTTGTGTAAACCAAAATTGGAACCGTGTTTATTGGCTACGGGTGGAACTTATGATACCCCTCAATCTTCATCATTGTGGAATGCATTGTTGGCGCGTTTGGCATCTATGAAGGTGGACGCTTGTACCCAAGAGGTCAAAGATTGTTTGTTGTCAGAAGATAGATGTGGCAAAGATTATGCGGGTTGTATTGGTTTAAGTACATATGATATCGGTCAGTTGTGTCCAACAGATAAATTGACAGCGTGCAGAGATGAGCGTCAAAATTTAAGTGGAACCAAGTTGGAAAGCGATATTCGTGCTTATGTTGCCAAGGTTGCCCAAGGTATTGCTTTGAACATAGATAACAATATGTTGGCACAATGTCAGTCTGCGTTGAAAACTGCGATGTTGACATATTGTGGTGCAGAAACAGAATGTCCGAATGCGATGGTCGATGAAAATATTTTTGATGGTATATTAAAGGTCAAGTTTTGCAAGGTTGATGATGATGGTCAGGCAAGTTCCACATCAAATTGTTATACAGATTTAGCGATGATACCAAAAAGCGAAGATATATCAAAGTATCAGGCGATGTTGATGAACAAGATAGATGTATCGCGACTTCAGTATGCAGTTGACAATGTCGATAGACGAATTGCGCAAACCAATAATAATTCTTATTTTGGGGTAAAAAATGGTGCAGTACAAAGCACACAAGTCAATAAATCAAAAATGCAGGATAACAATATATTTGTTTTTGATGACAAGGTTGATTTGGATATAACTTATTCGAACGATGAAATGAAGAAATTGCAAACTGTGTTGAACAATAATTACAAGACAATCATAGATGCAATTGAATCCGATCCGAAAGTCACAGCCTGTATGTCTGGCAGACAGGTTCAAGGGTTTAATGAAAATAATATCAATAGTGGTGCAAGCCAAAGATATCCAAATTTGACCCAGAATGTGCGCAGTATTATTGCCAAGGCGGTCATAGCAGATGTTCCAAAGTTATATTTGCAAAAGGAAGCAGAAATATCTTCGGGTGATTTGGCATCAATGCAAGCAAAACAAGAAAATCTTATAAAAGAACAGTTGAATACAATCAAATCACAACAAGATGGTGTCAACATGCAGGTATGTATGTCTTTTACAGAGCAAGATGGTGGCAAAGATATCATGGCAACGTATGATCCGGAAACGGCGTTGTGTACATTGAAATTCACAGAAGATGGCAAGTTTACGGGAGATATGTCTTTTCAACTACCGTTAGTTACTTCGTTAAATTGGAAAACGTGGGTACTTAAGGGTGACGAAGAAGTTCGTGTTGATGCTCATCCAAAAGGTTTGTATTCTTTGGGTAATGGTAAGACAATTAGAGACTATAGAAGCAAATATAGTGAGAAATAATTTTATGCTCGGAATAAAATGGCAATAATGATAAAATAAAAAAAGAAAAGGAAATGGGATATATGCGTAGATATTTTGTTGTACCAATGATTGTGGCGCTGTTTTGCGCGGGTGTTGGTGCGTTTGGTGCGACCGCACGTGGCTCGCGCAGTGTTGCTAATGCTGGTGCAACAACAGAAACATCTAATAATGCCAATACTGACGCATCTGCAACCTCTGGAAATCAAACTGTGTCTGCGCGTGTTGCGAATCGGACGCGTGTAAGAACCGTGCCTGCAGCGCAACCAGGTCAGGCTGTATCTGCGCGTGTTGCAGTCAGAAATACATCGAAAAATGTGGCAAAAAGTGTTGGGAATATGAATGCTGCGGCTGGCAAAAACTTAAGGGTTGGAATGGGCGACCCGATTATGCAGACTACATCTGCACGTGCTGCGACCAAGCAGAAAGCAGTCAATATGGGAACAAAAATAACTACTGCGACTGAAAATACTGTTGTTCCCGAAGAATGCAGAAATGCGTTTGATGGTTGTATGGATTCTTTCTGTATGTTGGCGAACACCAGCGGTGGTCGTTGCCGTTGTGATGACCGTAGTGAAGAATTAGATGATGTTTTGGATCAAATTATGAAATTGGATTCACAGAGCAAGACTCTGGCAGAAGAGGGCGTTGAACGTCTGCAACGTGGTGATGCAGTTGATGCAATTTATTCAATGGCAGAAGACGCAGCCAACAAAGTTGTTGCGGGACAAAAGAAAAACCAAAAAGATTTCTTGAATACCGAATCGAAATCTGGTTCTAAAAAGCTTGATATGTCTATGTTCAATAGTGGTGTTTTTGATACAGACGATTTGTTTGGTGGCTTGGAAGACAATATTTTGGAATCTGATTTATCAGATAAAAAGGGCGATGCGTTGCGTTCTGCCGCTACTAAAATGTGTGTGGCCAAGGTACCAAGTCAATGCAAAGAATATTCATCAATGCTGCAGTTGGTTTATGCCCAGAAGATTAAGTCAGATTGTATAGCATACGAAAATGATTTGAAACAGCAAAAAATGAACAGTGAAAATCTGTTAAAGACTGCGCAAAAGGCTGTGCGTGATGCCGCAGCGGAAGCATATGAAAGCAAGAACAAGTATAAAACAACGGGCGAATGTGTAATTGCATTTAAACAATGTATGTTGGGCGAAGATGCTTGTGGTTCTGGATTTTCCAAGTGCGTCATAGATCCGACTTTGGTATCTAAAAATGCGTCAAAACTATATACAATAAAAACGTCTAAAAGTATAACGGTTGAAATCGCTGCTTCTACATACAGCGCTTTGGAAGGAAGCAGAAGTTTTTGTGACAATGTTTTGGCACAATGCGTTGACGCAAATAAAAACGATGCGGTATGGAAACAATTTTTGGTTAATGTTGCACCAGAATTAAAGGCTGCTGAATATAACGCCGAAGATGATTCACGTCGTAATTGTGCGAAAAATGTTGTGTCTTGTATCAAAGAACAGGCAGCAGGCGAAGGTTTTACAGAAGGGTCTGATAACTGGTACATATTTACATCAAATACAGCAAATGTACAAAATTTCTGTAAAATACCGTTACAACAATGTAATGCATACGGTACGAATAAGGAAATGGAAGATGCAGTTATGAGTTTTGTAAAACTTTCATTGAATGCCTTGCGTGCGGACAGATGTACAACCACGATTAAAAAATGTCTGCAAGACAGCTGTGGCGAAGATTATTCAGAATGTTTGGGTTATACTGTTGGGGACTTGAAAGGTTTTTGTCCACAAGATGTTATCGGTGCGGATTGCTCGGGCAAGACAGGTTTTGAAGGTGATAAGATATATGAATATGTTGATCAAGTTGCCCAAGGTTTATTCTTGAATGTTGATAATGCGTTGACCAGGGGTTGTATGAATGCGGTCAATACGGCTATGACAACGTATTGTGGTGGTACCGCATCTTGTTCGGGAACTGCTTTGGATTTCAGCGACATTGTTAATAAATATCTGACATACAAATTGTATGGTGGCTGTGATGCGAATGATGAAAATTGCAAGGAGAAAAATTCAATATCCGAGTTTTCGTCATCTGATGTATTATATTGTCCGTCAAAATGGGTTGCCAAGGTGAATTATGGCGGATTATCTGCATTTTTCGATAAGGTATCAATCGGGTCAGGTTCGTCAACGGTTGCACTTTCAAATTTGTTAACAACAGCGAAACAATTATCTGCGAATATCAATCTCGGTCGGTCTGCAACAAATAATTTTGTAAAACTTAATAGTGCAACTTCGATTTCAAGCTTGTCGTCAGATGTAGCTTTAGCGAAACAATTATCTACGAATATCTATCTCGGTCAGTCTGCAAAAAATAATTTTGTGACTGTTGCGCCAAAACTTAATATTGCAACTTCGATTTCAAGCTTGTCGTCAGATGTAGCTTTCCAAGCGCAATCTGGTGCAACAAGTGAAGTTAAATCAGTTGTCAACAGAATGAACAGCGCATATAAAAATTTGATTGGTTTAATTGAATCTGATTACAATGTATCAAAATGTATAAATGGGACATCGCGTGGAAACTTTAGTAGCAATACTCAGACCACTACAAAAGGGCAAACGTCTGTGGCATTTAAAAATTTGACCAACAATATTAAATCGATTGTTGCACAGAGTATTTATGATAACTTTTCGGCACAATTTAATGCGCGTGTGGAAGATTTGCAGACTGATATTGATGCCGCAAACATACAAATTAACAAAGTGTATTCTGATGCTGGTAAGGTTTGTGTAGGGAGTGAAACCAGTACGACTACTGCATCAAATACAGGAAAATGCGAAATGGGTAATTGTAATGCTTGTGATAGCGCAGAAAAGAAATGTCACTGTATTGCAAGAACTTATTTCCAACATGGACCTGTAAGAATAGATGGAAGCTCTTATGGTGAATATACCTGGTTGCACGATATAATATACACAAACGGTATTTGTCACTTTGTTTTCAATCGTGTGGTAAATTGCGGTGATACTGCTACAGGTAGTGGGGCTATGTTTGACCACTGTTATTATGGTATGGGGAATGTAGAAAATGCGATTGAATTTAATTTTGCATTAAATAAAGACACTAATATAAGCATTTCCAAGTGTACAGATAGCGATGAGCCAATGAGCACAGGTGGTATGTCATATATGGATACCCTGTACGTTGGTGATCAAACAGTTGAGTTTAAGCATTGTACTAAGGACAGGAATAATATCACATGGAAAAGCGGAACATATGATGGAGAGATAGATCATATTGCTCAAAAACCAGATCGTGGCGAAGGTGCGTGTTATTGGTGTAGTTTTTATAATTTCCAAGAATCCAATAAATCCAAACCATATGTTACGTCTTCTGACAGCGTGGAAGTTAAGGGGTCGGCAGATAAAATTATGGATGATCTTTTCAGGAAGTTTGATGAAAATGATTTGCTTATACATGACGAAGGATATTCTTCAATAGAGTAGAATCGGTCTATTTCCGATGATAGCAAATGTTAATTCCCGTCATGTGCGGGAACCTTTTTAATTCTCCCCAAGGGGAGAATAACCTCCCTCCCGGCTACGCCGTCCCCCCAAGGCGAGAACAGGAGAACTTTTTCTAAAAAATATTTTTTATGTAATTGAAAATGTGATATAATATATTCAGTATTTATACGGAGAGAGTTTCTATGCAAAAATTATTTGCAGTTGTTTTGTTGGCTGTTATTGTGCCGTTCAATCTGTTTGCGGCGCCCAAAAGCGCAAAAACTTCGGTGATGGCTGGGGGAACTAAAGTTGCGGCAGCCACAA
>DBXG01000005.1:7784-15310 GCA_002309215.1 Alphaproteobacteria bacterium UBA1218
TCTTATTTCGGTTGTATGGATGCGTTTTGTATTGTTGAAAATGTTTCAGGTGGACGCTGTCAATGCAGTAATAAACATATTCAATTATCTGCAAAATTGAAAGAAATTATGGATATGGATAATCAGGCTTATGCTATATCAACATATGGCACAGAACATGTTGAACTGGGCGGTGCCGCCGATGATGTCTTGGCCAGTTCCGAGCGTGCTTTTGACAAGGCGATTCGTGATGCGAATGATGAATCGGTTGTCGGTGACAAAAAGTCAGAAAAAAAATCTACGTTAAGTTTTGCAGAATGGAACAGCGCATTTTCCAAAAATGATGATGATGACGAAGAAATGTTCGAACTGGATGCTGATGATATAGCAAAGAAAAAGGGTGATGAGTTGTACAAGGCTGCGATGGGTATGTGTTTGGAACAAACACCGCAAAAATGCAAAGCGTCTGAAGATATGCTGAAAATGTTGTATGTCCAAAAAATTCGTTCTGATTGTGCCGCATTCGAAAATTCGCTGAACAAGCAAGAATCTGAAAGCACGGTTAAACTGGAAGATGCAAAACGCGATGTGCGTGAGGCTGCTTTGACAGAGGTTAAAAACGCAAACAAATATACTTTGGGTGAATGTGCTTTGGAATTCAAGAAGTGTATGCAGGGTGATGATGTTTGTGGCAATGATTGGACGGGCTGTGTAAAATTGGCTGCTGCTGAAAATATGGAAAACGACAGGTCTGGTTCTGTGGCAAATCAGGTACAAATTACTGGACAGTTTTCTGTTGTCACGATTGCTGCGACCAGTATGGATGCGCTGTTAGCGAAAAAGCCTTTGTGTGAATATATTACAAATCAATGTGTGCGCGAAAAAGACAAAGTGTGGGATGTGTTCGTCAAAGATATTGTGCCAACTATAAAGTCTGCTGAATTAGCTGCGGAATCAGATTTGCGTTCAAATTGTTTATCAAATATTTCGCAATGTTATGTCAAGGCGTGCAAAGAAAATATGGACCCAAAAGATCCAGAAGGTTCTTATGATATGTGTTTGTCGCGTCCAGATAATTATAAAGCTTTCTGCAAAGTGCAATTGGAACCATGTTTGCATGCAACAGGCGGAACGTTTGAGAAGCCTGATTCATCAAGTTTATGGCGGGGGATTTTGGCAAAGTTATCGTCGATGCGTGTTGATGCGTGTACTAACGAATTCAAGACGTGTATCCGAGATGAAGACAGGTGTGGTAAAGATTATTCGAAATGTATTGGTTTGGACAACGATGCCATAGCGCGGATATGTCCAGAAGACAAACTGACAGCATGTTATAAAGAGTATGGCAAAAATGAAGAAAAGGTCAGAGATATGTTGGCGCGAACTGCCCAAGGTATATTGTTGAACATAGATAATTCTTTGCTGGCTGTGTGTGAAAGGGCTGTGACAGATGCAATTGTAAAATATTGTGGTGATGAATATAGCTGTAACGGTTTAGTAGATGATAATTTGGGTGCCAGAACTTTGGATTTACAATTTTGTGAACCCCAAGATGATTCAGAGTATCCTGAATATAAAAATTGCAAAGTATCGGTTGATTCGATTACGGATATTGAATTAGGTAAAACAACACGCGGAAAGGACTTGATTCAAGAGTTGCATGAACGGGGTAATTTTACAGGTGTGTTAAGCGGAGTTATAGATTGGAAGGAAGTCAAAGCAAATCAAGATGGGCGTGGGCTGGCGGATATAAAAAAATATATATCTGGGCTGAAAAAAATACCAAATATGAAAGATGAAACGCTTAGGGCAATAGAATCTGAATTGGGTGCTATATCCGAGCAAATCAAGCAAATCATAGATGTTATAGAGTCTGATCCGCGTGTCGCGTATTGTACAACAGGACGTGAATTGCCAGGCCTGAAAGATTCAGAAGGTTTCAGCCAATTTATAAGCAAAAAGGACAATCCGCGTTTCCCGAATATGATGAATAGATATCGCAATAGTATAACGACGGCTGCAATCCAAAAGGTGCGTGATACCTATTACAAAAAATATGATGATTTATACGAACAGAAGGTTACAGAAGAATTAAGGCTGTGGAACCGGATGGCCAAGATACAAGGATTTAATAACAAACAAAATATGGTGGATGTTGCTAGACAGGCGTGTGTTGAAATGGGTAATGGTAATGAAGCCACTTTTACCTATAATTTCACATTAGCGACGGGTATAACGCGTACAGAGACAAACAATACCATGTTGTCTGGTACGCGTACAGAGACAAGCGCGACCTTGGAACGCACCATAACATCAACATTTAATGTAGATTCTTATATTTGTAATATTTGTACCAGAGAAAATAAATGTGAAAAAGTTGGTTATACAGATGACAACGGTGCGTTTTGTGTAAAGTGGGGCGATGCAACGGAAACATGCAAAGATGTAGAGTTTTTCAAGAATGAGTAGAATGTATAGATTTTTATTAGTGTTTGGTTTGATTGTTTCGCAAAATGTCGGTTTTGCGTTCGGGGCACGAACTGCAGTTAAAAAAAATGCTATTGATTTTGGAACCAAAGTTGAAGCTGCGGTTGAAATGAAGTCTTCGTCATGCACAGATAGATATACAGCCTGTATGGATGCGGGTTGTATGGTTGATAATGAATCTGGGGGACGCTGTCAATGCAGTAACAAAATTAAAGATTTAGATGCAGAATTCGCAAAATTAAGAAAGAAAGATTCGCAGACTGCTGCTTTGGCGACATTGGGCAAAGAAATTATTGAAATGGGAAAATATGAAGATGAATTGATGCCTGATGCTGATGGTGACGATTCAGATTCTGAATCTTTCAATTTTTCTGGTTCTGTCGGTGACAAATTGCGCGCAGAGATGCATGATATTTGTATAGAAAAATTACCAGAATGCAAATCACAATTAACTTTGATAACGAATCTGTATTCCCAGAAAATTAAATCAGATTGTGCAGCGTATGAAAACGCATTGTCTGTGAAAAATCAAGAAGCAAAAGAACGTCGTGCTGACGCAAAAAAGGCTGTGCGTGCTGCTGCGCTGGAGCAATATCAGGCGTCAAACAAATATGATTTAGGACAATGCGTTGCTGAATTTACATCTTGTATGAAAACAACAGCGGAATGTGGCGATGATTGGACAGGCTGTATCGATAATTTGGGCTATGATAAAATGAGTGGTAATACGATAGACCAGGTTGTTGTTGCGGGTGAAAATTCGTCTGTGTCAATTGCAAAATCCACAATGAACGTTTTAGAATCAAAAAAAGTCATTTGTGAAGGTGTGACAAATCAATGCGTTTCTGTGAAAGATAAAGTATGGACCGCGTTTCTGAAAAATGCAATACCAGATATAAAATCTGCGGAAATGTTGGCGGAATCAAATGCGCGTATGTCGTGTTTAACGAATATATCAAGCTGTTTTGTAAAAGCATGCAAAGATAATATTGATAAAAAAAATCCTGATTCTTATGATTTTTGTTTGACGCGTCCTGAATCTGTTAAATCAATGTGCCGGGTTGAGATAGAGCCATGTTTAGTTGCCACAGGGGGGTCTTTTGATAAACCAGATGAATCAACTTTATGGTTGTCTGTGTTGGCAAAATTGGCCGCGATGCGTGTTGATGCCTGTACTGACGAATTCAAAACTTGTTTACAAGATAAAGACAGGTGTGGCAAAGATTATTCACAGTGTATCGGTTTTGATAATGAATTCATCGTGGCAATGTGTCCAGAAGACAAATTAGTTGCGTGTTATAAACAGTACGGTAAAGATGAAGTCAAGGTCAGAGATACATTGGCACAAGTTGCAAATGGAATATTGTTGAACATAGACAATGATTTATTGAAAGCTTGTGAACAAGCTGTGGCAGATGCTATGGTAAAATACTGTGGCAGTGAATATGATTGTAATGGTTTGTTAAATGATGATTTAGGTGCGCATAGTTTAACGCTTCGGTTTTGCAGACAAAACGGTTCAGAAGAATATAATGATTGCAGATTGTCCGTTGATTCAATTACGGATATTGAATTGGGTAGAACGACGCGTAACATAGCAGATAAACAAGTGTTGAATGAAAGACACAAGTTTATTGGCGTTATGGGTGGTGAAATTGCGTGGGAAAAAATTAAAGCAAATCAGGATGTAAATGGTATAGAAGATATCAGTAAGTATTTAAGTGAATTAAGAACAGTTCAACATTTTGATGAATTGTCTATCAGTACAATAAAATCTGAACTGGACAGTATGAATGAACAAATACGACATACCATAGAAGTCATAGAACAGGATCCACGCGTTGCATATTGTATGACTGGACGAAAGTTAACGGGCTTGAAAGATTCAGATGCTTTTAGTCAGTTTATAAACAAGGCAGATAATCCGCGTTTTCCAAATCTGACGAAAAGTTATCGTAACAGTATTACCAGTTCTATGATAAACGCTGTCCGGGATAATTATTATCGTAAGTATGATGAATTGTATGGTGATTTAGTAAGTGGCGAACATAAGTTGAGGGTTCGAGAAGCAAAGATAGACGGATTAAACGAAAGAGAATATGTACAAGATTTTGCCCGTGAATCGTGTTTATCACTTGGTAAAGGGCGAAAGCCGGGATATTATTTTTCTGTGACTGGTTTTAACAAAGGCGGTCTGGTTGAAAGTGGTGAAGCGCTCGATGGATTATCTGCTTGGAATACGGAACAGAAGTTTATGGGTGAAATGTTGGTGTACAAGCGAACGACGACGACCAATTTTGATAAGCTTACTGGTGATTGTGAGGAATGTATTGAAACTGCGTCTTGTCCACTTTCTTGGGGTGATCACTGCTTAAAGTGGGAAACCCCGCCCAAAAAGTGTAAAACCGTTAATTTTTTTGATAATTAATCTAACTCACTTGGATTGATTATGACGGTGATGTTTTGATTTCTTAATGTTTCAACTGTTCCTTCAAAATCCATGATGTTTGTTGATTCCAGATATATTACAGGTTTTAATTGCCCGTCTTTGGTCATTTCTTTCATAACAGGTATTGGTGAATCAATTTGTTTTCCTGCTGCAAACCAATTATCTTCATCGATTATCCAAAAATCAGGGTCGTTGTGAACGTATATTAAATATTTGCCTGTCACAATAAAATCGTTATATGTTTCGAATTCTATATTATTGTCGTGCAGGTATTTTATCATTTTATTGTCTGGTTCTATTTTATTATCTGCTTGGGTTGGTTTTGCAGGTTCATCAAAATTGATTTCTGTAAAGGTTGGTATGTTGTCATCATTGTTGGTATTGCTTACCATATTACCAATATCAAAGTCTGTTGGAATCGGAAATGGTTCTGGTTCGGATTCTGGGACAACAGGTTCATTTGTTTTTTGCAGTGGCTGATATGGTGTTGCTTGCCCTTTGAATCCGTTTATCGCCATGTGTTCTTTTAAGCGTTTGTATTGTGGACGCATTTCGTTTGGCATGTTATCTGGGTATTCAAAATCAGGTGCTTTTTCTTCTGTTGGTGTTTCTTCCTGGGTATTTGGTTCTGGTGCGGGTTTTGCAAATTTGCTTTTTATGTATGTGCAAACTTTATCGATCAATGGTATTTTTATAATTGGCTCTTTGGTGCGATAAATAACAGATACTGTGGCCAAATATATCGGTATGATTGAATACACTAATGCACCAAATACAAAACCAACAAAGCCATGCAAATGGGCATGAAAAAACTTCCACCAATAAACGCGTGAAAACATATCAAATCTGAATACGTACCATAAAATTGCCCATACGGCGAAGAAGTACCAAAATGTCCATTTGGCGATAATAAAATTGGTTTTCAAGAAGTCTAGTACCTTTTTCATACTATAATTATAGACAGTGTATGCGCTTTGTCAATAGGTGATATGCTTTTTCATGTTTATTTTTTATCATAAAAAACTTTTTTTAATGTGTTTTATGTGATATAATGATGGCATATATATTATGTGGAAGGAGTATAAAATGCCGAATTTGTTTGGAAAATCAATGGTCAGTATTGCTGTGATGGCTGTGTTTGCTGGGGTTAATGCCGCAGAGGCGCCACGCGCTAATCGTTCTGGTATGATGGGGAGCACAGTTGTCAGTGGTGCGCGTATGCCGACGATGCCAACGACGGGTTTGACCACAATTGGTAATCCTGCTGTGACGGTGACTGATGCTCCGACAGATGTTGGGCCTGCGCAACAAACTGTTACGCCAACTCCAACCCCTGATCCAAAACCAGATCCAGAACCAAAACCGAAGCCAGACCCAAAGCCTGTTAAGGAATGTGAAGATGGTGGTGTGAAGAACTCTGATTACACTATCGGTATGTGTATGAATGATATAAAACGTTGTATAAATAATGGTGCTTTGCAGGGTGGTATGACAGATTTATATAACGAAGAAGTACGTAATTCTGTCTTTACAGGGATGCGTTTGTGCCAAGATGTTGTTGACAAATGTATTGCAGAAGTTCGTGTAAATTGTCGCAACATTTATAATGACAAAAACGATGTTTGGTTGGACTTTAATTCGCGCGTGATTCAACCGGATTATTACAATTTTGTTTTGCATAAAACTGGTCTGACACCTTTCCAGGCTGAAAACACTTGTTTGTTGCTAGACAGAAATACGTATGGTAGTGCGTTCACATCTGTATCTGATATTGATGCTGTGCGCGCAGAATATCAAAAACGTATTGGTGCATATAATGGCGCATATGGTAATAGTCTAAGCAAAAATAATCCGTTGGGTGTTGATGTGAATTCAACGGGTTATGATGGGCAACGCGGTCATTATGCCAGATGGGATGCTGCAAATGCTGAATGTTTGTTGCGTGTTGGTGCGTACAATAAAAACAGCCCAATTAAAAACAGTTGGTTGTTTGGTGGTGTCGGAAACGATAATATTGCAGAGGTTTGGAAACCTGCAGGTTCTCAATTTACCTGTGACAAAGATCTGTTCGGATTTTCTTTGTTGAATGATACAAAAACTGCGGCGGTTGTTGGGATTGCTGGTGGTGCGGTTGTCGGTGCTGGTGTTGGTGCGGGTATCGGTGCTGCAGTATACGATTCCAAGAAAAAAGATGCAGATGCTGATCCTTGTAAAAGTGAAGATTATCGTAAAAAACTGGGTGCAGAAATTAGGGAAAATAGTTTGCAGTTGGCTTTGAATGATTTCTTAGATAACGAAGCTGTGGCGGGTTCTGATGGTAAATGGGATAAAAAGCAAAGTGGTCAAGGAATCACAGATTATAATAATCTGTCAGAAGAGTCGTGCAGAAAAATTTTGGGGTTGAAGGCCAAGGCTGTTTTGTATGAACAAAGAATAGATGTTTGTTTAAAAGAAGAAAATGCAAAGATACTTGGTGATGAAGATAAAGTATACTTGAACTATCAGGGTAAGGGTCATAGACTCGAGGGAACAGGAGAAAAAAATTGTCCACCAGAATGTTTGTTTGTCCCGTTATTGAATGGTGTAGGCGAAGATATAATGTGCAAGAAAG
>DBXG01000006.1 GCA_002309215.1 Alphaproteobacteria bacterium UBA1218
GCTTCTGTTGTTGCTGATGTTATCGAACAAAAACGTGATGACAAGGTTTTGGTGTTCAAGAAAAAACGTCGCCAAAATTATCGCAGAACTGCCGGACATCGTCAGTTTATCACTGTTTTGAAAATCAAATCAATCAAGGCCTAATCACAGACCACTAAAAAGTAAGGAGTTTAATTATGGCACATAAAAAAGCTGGTTCTGCTTCTACAAACGGACGTGATTCAGCCGGACGTAGATTGGGTGTGAAGAAAAGTGGCGGCAGCCGCGTCATACCTGGAAATATCATTATTCGCCAACGTGGAACATCTGTTCATCCTGGCTTGAATGTTGGTATGGGCAAAGATCATACTTTGTTTGCAAAAATTGCTGGTATCGTTTCTTTTAAACGTGGAAACGGCGACAGAAAGACTGTTTCTGTTGTACCAGACGAAGCAAAATAATAATCACAAATTGCTGATTGTTTTATACCGCCGGTTTTTATCGGCGGTTTTTTGTTTCTGGGGTCAAGTTCCCCTCCTGCGGAGGGGAGGGCCGGAACGGCAGGGTGGTCTTTTCGATATTCGTATTATCTGGAATCAAAGCCCCCCTCCCCCTTGCGGGTACTCCTCCGCAGGAGGAGAACCTAAAATATGATTTTTATTCTTTATATTCTTTTTTTCATCCCTTTTTTGTGGTATAATATATCCCAAGGAAATGAAGAAAATTACATCGCTTTTTTTCGTGGCTGTTTTGTATGCCGCCAATGCGTTGGCTGCGGCTGATACCACTATATCGCGTGTAATTCCTGGCAAATCAAACGGTTTGATTGAAAATACAGATTCTGAACGTGGGGAAAGCGCTGTTGTAAATCGTGCTGCACGTCGTGTAAATATTGCAAATAATAGTGACACAAAATCTGTTGCAACACGCGCAACAACCCGCACAAACAATACGGCAACCAGAAGTCAAAGCAAATCTGTTAATGTTGTTTCGCGTTCAGTAAACAATCAGAAATCACGTACCACTTTGGATGAAGGGGTAAATACATTTGGTCGAAATGCGCGCGTAAACTCTGCCAGTATAAATAATGAGGGGTCGGTCAGACGTGCTGGCTTGACATTGCGTACAACTACGGCAGAGGTTGGCGGTCGTGCAAAAATCATTGGGACAGACAAGCAAACAGGATCGAATATTGATGAACAGGTTCGTAATGTTCATGGGCGTGCTTTGGCATTAAATGGTTTTGCAAAAACTAAACCACAACCTGTGGCGACTGCTGAATCTATTGCTAATGCAAAAGATGTTTTGGAAAAAACTGCAGATTTAAACAATACATGTCAACAGCAATATAACGAATGTATGGATCAATTCTGTGCAGTTGTTGATGCTAATCAAAAACGTTGCAGTTGTTCTGCAAATTTGTCGCGTTATGTCAAGGCGCAAGAGGCCGTGGAACAGGCGAATACTGAATTAAACGATGTTGCACAACGCATACGTTATGTTGGGCTTTCTGCTGATGAAATTCGTGCCATTATGTCCGAGACTGAAGCCGAAGAAGCGATGAAGAAAAACAAAGATACCAGTGAAAATCGTTCTTTGCTGGATGATATTGCAGATATGATAAAAGACCCCAGTGCAAAGTCTTCTGCGTCAAATTATGATGTCAGTTCTATATTGGATATGGATTTTGACTTTACCGAAGATTCTGGTGATATATTTGGTCTGGGTATCAGTTTGGGAGGCTCGTCCAGTGACATCGCAAAAAAACGTGGCAGGGATTTGTATAATGAAGCAACAAAACGTTGTAAATCTGTGTTGACTAATTGCAAGGAGGCTGGTGGTACAGAATCACAAATAACTGGCAATTATGATTTGGCGATTGACAAAGATTGTGTTGCTTATCAGGCAGGTTTGGAAAAATTAAATAAAACTTTGGTTTCTAATGTGCGTAGTGCAAATTTAATGTTGCAGAAAGCGCGCTTGGCAGTTTTGCAAAACAAGAATCAGTATGATATTCGTGGGTGTATTGGTGCGCTGGAAAAATGCATGCTGGATGATATGGTCTGTGGCGATGGCTATCTGAAATGTTTGGATCCAACCAAGAAATACATAGACGAAAATGGCGAAGTTGTTTTAGGCCAACAAATAACAAAAATTACACAGTTTATGACATCATACGATAATTCTAAAATTGATCGTGATTTTGTCAGAAATTCACCGTCCAGTTGTGCTGGTAGCAGTGATGGTGGTTGCATTGTGAACTATTTATTATCTAAGATTGGAACAGGGCAGACGATCAAAGACGGTGGTTTGTGTCGTGCTGTGCTGGATAAATGTCAAGATTATACATATACAACAAATAATAATACATCGACATACAAACAATATAATGATGTTGTTGTGAACTATATCCAACGCGCAATGGTAAATATCAAGGCTGCACAATCAAAAATAATATCTGATTATGCGTCAAGTTGTTTGTCTGATATGTCAGATTGTTATAATCTGCAGATAACGCAAATCAATTCTTTGACGGATGTTGCAAACATAGAAACTGTGCGACAGGTTATGACTGGTGCGTGTCATAACGTTGCATTAACGTGTGGTTATGCGGTTTTAGCGAATGAACTAAGCGACTCGGATACAGACGAAGATGTTGTTACAAAAATATCAGAAGTGTTTTACCAATCATTATTATGCCCAGAAAACTCAACGTATGATCCAAATGATTCGCACACCACAAGTATAAACAGAAAGACCAGTACCTCATCGGCTTATGCATGGGTTAATTCACGTTGCAAATGTGATATTGGTTATACTGTTTGGAATGGTAGTTGTTTGCAGCAGTGCGCAACCAACCAATATCGTAATGCTTCGGGGGTTTGTGTTTCTGGATGTGCATCAAGTAAGTTGAAAAGAGAAACGGGCGAGTCAGAATATAGCAGATGTGACGAATAACAATAAAAACCGAACGTTTGTTCGGTTTTTTATTTATCTGAATTTAACAATTTATCCATAAATTCGTTATGGATTTGCAGTTCGTCTTCTGGTACTGGAAAACTGCGTTTTGGAAAATCTGTGCCAATTTTTGGGTGTTTCAAGAAAGCAGCATGTTGTTCGTCCATAAATTCGTTTATATCTTGTGCTGGGGCGGTGTTTTCCAACTCCAAATATACATGCGCCAAAATTTCTGCGTCAATCAAAGCGCCATGGGCATCTGCACGTGCAGTCAAAGATACACCAAACCATTTGGCCAATGCGTCCAATGTATAAGCCTTGGGACCAAAGACACGATTTCGCGCAATTACAATAGAATCCAACATCTGATTACGTGGTATCGGTTTCAGATTCAACTTTTCCAATTCATAATTTATAAACGGAAAGTCAAAGTCCAAACCATTGTGCGCAACAATTTGGGAATCACCGATAAATTCTAAAAACTTTGGTGCAATTACGGACATTTTGGGTTTATCTTCCAAAAAAGCATTTGATATTTTATGCACCATATATGTTTCAGGTGGAATGATTTTACCTTCTGGATTGATGTATTCATGAAAAGTATTTTCTGTTAATTTGCCGTCAACCAATTCCACAGCGCCAATTTCAATGCAACGATCGCCGCGCATGTATTCAAAGCCTGTGGTTTCAATATCAAAGCAAATTATTCGTGTCATAATTAATCCATAATTCATATAACAAAGTGATTGTATAGAAATCTTTTATAAATTACAATACGGAAAATTGGAAAAATATATGCACTATATGGATAATCTTAACCCAGAACAAAAATTAGCGGTCACAACAACCGAAGGGCCTTTGTTAGTGCTGTCTGGTGCAGGAACAGGTAAAACGCGCGTTTTAACATCCAGAATTGCACATATTTTAAGTGAACATTTGGCTTTGCCATGGCAAATATTGTCTTTGACTTTTACTAACAAAGCCGCCAATGAAATGCGATTCAGAATTGCGCAATATGGCGAAATTGCACATTTGTGTATGGATTTATGGATGGGAACTTTTCATTCGATATGTTTGCGAATTTTGCGGTCTAATTATTCAATGGCTGGATTGCAACGTGATTTTTTGATTTATGGCGAAGACGATCAAAAGGCTGTGTTAAAACGTGTGATAACAAATCTTGGATTGGATACCAAGGAGTTTAATCCGTCTGATTGGGTGGAAAAAATATCGTCGATTAAAGACAAAGGTATATATGAACTGGAAAAAATACCATTAGCAGCGACCAGTCAGAAAATATTAGTCGCATATAACGCAGAACTTGCCCGTCTGAACGCAATTGACTTTGGTGATATAATCTTGTTCGTTATAAAATTATTCGTGTCCCAGCCTGAATTTTTAAGCAAATACCAGCATCAATTCAAATATATCTTGGTTGATGAGTTTCAAGATACCAATGCGGCGCAAATGATATTGCTGAAAATGCTGACCAAAGATATTGAAAATCCGAATATTTGTTGTGTTGGTGATGATGACCAGTCTATATATTCGTGGCGTGGCGCAGAAATCAGAAATATTTTGGAATTCGAACAAACTTATCCTGGGGCAAAAATTATTCGTCTGGAAACAAATTATCGCAGCAGCGGAAATATACTTGGTGCTGCCAATTCATTGATAAAACATAATACAGGCAGGTTGGGCAAAGATTTAAGATGTGCGCCAAATACAGATATGGGTGAACCTGTATATGTTTTGTCTTTGCCGAACGAATGGGACGAAGCGCGTTTTGTTGCAGATACAATTATCCGAAACGGTGATAATAATTTTTCTGATTTTGCAATATTGATTCGTGCAGGTTCTCTTTCCAGAACATTCGAAGAAGAGTTTGCGTCACGTGGTTTGCCTTATAAATTGGTTGGTGCAACAAGATTCTATGATCGTGCAGAAATTCGCGATGCAATCGCCTATATAAGGTTATTAGTTTATCCGTTTGATGATATATCTTTTGAACGAATTATATCTAAACCGCGTCGTGGTTTTGGGGATAGCGCGATTGCTAAATTGCGTGCATGTGGGAAAAGTTTAATGGACGGATTGAAAATTGCAAATTTATCTGCAAAACAAAATCTGGCTGCCCAAGATTTTCTGAATGCTTTTGATTTTGATTGGCAAAACACAACACCAAAAGATGCTGTATCGCAGTTGTTGGAAAACTCTGGTTATATGAATATGTGGCGTCAATCCAAAGATAACGATGCCGAAGAACGCATAGAACACATTCGTGAGTTGATTGATGGTGTTGTTTCTAAATACGATACCTTACCTGCATTTTTGGAACATGCCGCATTAATGATGACTGATGATAATGACAATGAAAACGATGATAAAAATGTGGTCAGTATTATGACGATTCATGCTGCCAAAGGTTTGGAATTTAATACTGTGTTTTTACCGGGGTGGGAAGAAGGAATATTCCCAAACGATAAAACAACCAAAGAAGGCGATTTAGAAGAAGAGCGTCGTTTGGCCTATGTTGCGATTACGCGTGCGCGTGTTCGTGCTATAATAACAAACGCGATGGTGCGTTCTGTATTCGGACAACGACAGTATCAATCCGAATCTCGTTTCATAAATGAAATCGATAAACAATTTATGAATATCCAAGGGCATAGTTATTCTAAACCTAATCAATCTTATCAAACGCAATCAAAACCAAAACAATCCAAATCTGAATCTGTGGTTGGTAAAATGGTTGTACATGCAGAAATGGGTGCTGGTGTAGTAATTGCAGAAAACAATAATATTTTAACAGTCGCTTTCAAGAACAAAGGTATTAAAAACGTCGCGCGTGATTTTTTACGTTTTGTTTGATTTACTTTTTTAGCCAAGTTTGTGCTAGTTTTGTTGCAAGATTTTTTGCGTTGCCCCATACGGTTTTTGCAGCATCTTGGAATTGTTTGGTATACATGTTATCGACATTGCCACCAATTTTTTTCGCTAAACTATCAGTCTGATTTGCAAAATATAAAACCAAATAACCAGCCAAGATAGTCGTTATCACAGAACCAACTGAATATCCACCGTTGCTGTCCAAAGATATAATATTTGCCAATAATGCAGCGCATATTGCAATTACAATTGATAAACTGACAAAATACACCGCAGCATTTACGAACACAAATAATACGCTTGTTAGTTTTTGCGTGTTAAATACTTTTAATAGACCATTGAATACTTGACCTGCAATATTCTTTTCTGAATTTGATGGCATAGATTCTGCCAATGCGGTAAAAGGCAACATCATCAATGTTAAAAATAAACTTGTAGCGATACCCAATGCCATAAACGCATATTTGAATATACATTTTACAAATATAACAATTGATACAATACCAACAACTATCATTGTTATACTGTGTCCCAGCCCGTATTTTATCCATTGAAAACCCGTTGCTGTCGCGTGATAAAAATATATAGATATACGCGATGGCAGACACATTATATTGGCAGCGGTATCTGCATCAACCAATAAATCTAATGATTTGTCTGCGTTTACATAATTGTGAATTGCGGCGCATGTATCAGGAATATTGACTTTGTAAGTTTCTGCAACGGCCCCCAATATAAAGTCAGACAAATATGTTCCCAGTGCTAAAATTGGAGACACAATCATCGAGAAAATCTTTATTGGACCATAGTTTAATATAACAATCCATATAACGATGGTAATCCCTTGCTTGAATATGTTATACAAAGCGGTCTTGTAATCGCCTGAATCACGAATAAGTTTATATGCTTCCATTCCAACCCCAAAAATATACATAAACAATAAAAATATAACTGCAAATTGAACCAATGACATTTGTAAAACAGTATCAATCACCGATAAAGCCTTCATCAACATTAAACCCAGTTTCGCCTCAATTGGTACAAAAGTATCAGGATTCAAATCGATTTTGGGTTCGAATTTATCAAAATCTTTGGAAATGTTTTGATTAAATGTTGTTATATCATTTGTGTCTAACCAATTTTTTTGTTCTGTTGGTTGTTCTGAGTTTTGTTCTTGTTCAGATGTTATTTCCTGGTCAACAATTTGTTCTGGTATTGAATCTTGGTCAGCAGGTAAAAGTTCTTCGCCATAAACACCGCGTATGCAAAATACGCATAATATGCAAATTATAAATCTCGATAATAATTTCACAATTCGCATCAAGATGTTTCCTTTTACTTTTTCATATTACCTTTGATTGCATCAAATATTTTTGCTGGTGCTTTGTAAACCATCACACCAAAATTTTTTACCCAAGTACCATAATTAAAGTTTTCTTTTGCAGGGCTACCAATTATTTTGTTGATTTCTGGTGAAATAATCCATAAATACAGAAACGCAACCCCAATCATGAACATCAAGAAATAAAAACCATCGTCCATAAAATCAAAAGCATCAGGATATTTCTTTGTGACGACAGTTTTTTGTGCATTAAAACAGGCTACAAACTTATCTTTATCCATTTTGCCATCAATCAAGGCAACCTTTTCACATTCTGAAAATACAGCCATCACCGACATAGTTTGTGCATCAGAGTTTTTAGGTGCGATTTGTCCAAACATTGGGGGCATAATAGTTGTAAAACCGTCCGTTGGACCCGGATAAAAACTGTCTGCAGAAAAATACACAACTGCATAGATTAAAGATATCTTTACACTAATTTTTATTATGCTAACAGCAGAATCAACCAATATGTTTATGGCGGATTCTGGTAGGTTTTTAGCAATTTTCCAAACTTCTTCAAACGCATATGCTGCTATGAAAAACGGCATAAATACGATAATAAAGATTAATTTGAAAATGACATTTAATACCTGAAATACCAAATCAAACCCAATTGCTAAAAATATTAAAACCAACGCAAGTCCAGCTAACCAAGTAAATAGTCCCCCACCAAGTCCAAGCCAAGAATAATTCATCAAAGCAAATCCACCGCCTGCACCAGCCAGCATTACTGTATTCAGATTACCCATAACGCACATAAACGGTTTTAATATAGGTGTTAAAACATTTTGTGATGATTCTGAATCCAAAGAAATATCACATTGTGCGTCGCTGATAACGCCTGTCACAGCCAAAGACAATGTTGTTCCAACATACATAACTGGTGTCACTGTGATATTTGTTATTGTTTTCAATGCGGTTGTTCCAGACCAATTTAATGCGCCAATCAAAGCACCAGCAATAATAACCCGCAATCCTGTTTTCCAAACTTTTGTGAACCATTTTTGGAAATCAAGTTTTGGTTCGTTGCCGGATAAATCTTTGATATCTTTAGAAGCTGCTTGTTCATGAATGTATGACACAGTATGCAAAATGATAAATATCCCAAAACCAACAGCCATCAGTATCCACAAGTGTTTAACTATACCAGTCCAGAACATTTCTGTGGCGCGACCAATAACATCAAATAAATCTGCAATATATCCACACAAGAAACATCCGTTTGCAGATGCAATATCACCAGTCTGGACACCGATTTGTTGCATAAAATTACTGACGCTGGTATAGGATAAAGATGCACCATTAATAGAAGAACTTAGATACCAAATACCAACCCCAAGTGCTGTAACAGCGCTTAAAACTTTTATCAACCAAGATATAAGCCAAGCATATGCCATATTTATTATTTGTTATCCTTTGCGTCCGATTTGATTGCGTTTTTAGCAACCTCTGTTGCTTTACTTGCAGCAATACCAATTAGTTTCCTTGTTTGGTTTGCAATATTGTTGGTCAATGCTAATACACTCTTACCCATTTCTGTTGAAATTTTATTTTCCTGTGATAATCCAAATGTAGACATGATTTCATTCGTTATATCTGGTATTTTCCCCTTGAAATAGTTTAGGATAAAAATTAAAACAATGGAACCCAAAAATGTCAACTGAACAACATTAGGATTATCAAAGTTGAAGTCTAATATAGATTGAGTTGTGTTTTCAATGGATTCGGCATTTAATTCATAACCGTTAAGATAACCACGAACCAGTTGTAATATAACGGTGTATGTGAAAATTGTAGCCACAACAGATACAATTGCGTTAATCAATTTTTTTATTTGCCCGCCACCAAGGTCTTTGCCAAGATTTTTTAGCCAACCTGGCAAACTGGCAGCGCCACGAAATATAAATAATACCAATGATAAAGGAAAAAAGAACGCAAACATTGCCATAGCAAATATTATATCCATAAAACATAACGAATATTGTATGAAGAATTGTGCAAACTTATACGTAATGAATAACCCAATGAATAATATCAACAAACGTTTTATAATAAGCCATACTTCGATTTTTGATGGGAATGAAAATGATGCATCAATAATTGATATGCCAAGTTTTATGAATACTTGGAAACTAGCAACACTTGTTTGTAAGATTTTAACAATTGTGTCACGCAAGTGTGGGTTAAAGAATCCATTATCATTTAACTTTATTGCAGAATAATCGTCTGGAACTTTGTAATCATCGGGCAACATTATTTCAGAAAAGCCCAGTGTTATTTCTGCGACAGGTTCAAATGTTATAGTTGAAATAAACCTTGGGACATTTAATCCCAAAGCGAGCAAAGATAATACCATCACAGATTTTATTAAAACTGGTTTTAATGATTTTTGATAAGTTGGATCATTTATGCCTGATTTTATATTTTGCCAAACTACGTTCAAAACATAAAAAGCAAATAAAATACTAAAAATAACAACGCTGAAAAAACTTAACCTGTCATACAAAGCGCCAGCGGTTTCAGAGATTATAGCAAACAAATTGTCGAATACTGGACATGTCCAACATTGCGCAACATTATCTATCAAAATGTTTGCTATGTTTTGCATTTTATTTCTTCTTGCCCCCATTCCAGATGTTTTGTATTACACTTGGCGTTGCTTTCAATTTTTCCCATGTCCTTTTTCCCGTTGCGATGGCATCGTTATACGTGTTATGAGACAACCCAGAATATCTTTCGAGTCTTTCGCGTGTCATATTGAAAATGGCGCGCATCAAGAAGAATGTTAAAATAGCAGAAATCCACAATATTGAATGTTGCCCAAAACCGCTGGATGTATCTGTAATGCCCGAAGCCATAGCAAATATTGGGGAAGACCAATTAAACAAAGCGTGAACTATCGCTATGTTTATGCACAATATAAATGCACACGCAATCATTGTAATAACCAATTTTTTTAGTGCGTTTATTATTTGATCAAATACTGGTAATACATCAACCCATTTATCAGATTTTTTTGCAACCCATGCCAAAACTTTGAAGGGATACATAATCAGGGCTAAACAAAAATCAAATATACCCTGAATTATCAACAACGCCATAAATAAATTTGATGCCACAAATGACGCAATCAAAATAATACCTGTTATGATATTTAGTAAATCTCGTCCCCCACGCGGGATTATGGTCAGCATACCGGTAAAACCTTGTTTTAATAAGTCAAAGCCGTATTCAATAACACGATTGTTTTCTTTGGAAATTGTATAAACAGGTTGAATTAAAAAGTCACAACTGCTTTCGGAAATCCAGCCTTTGTCTGCGATAGATACAGGACATTTTGGTACATTGTTCGTATTTGTTGATGAATATGGATTTACTGTCGTTAAAATGCTGTTAGTGTAAATTGCACCGAATTCCAAAAACGGGTTAACCAATAACTCTGTGACATATACTGGTTTTATTTGTAAAAGTACGGCACCCGCAATAATTGCACGCAAACAAGGTTTCAGAACATTTTCTGTCACTGTCCAAGCGTTTACATTATCCCATACACTATCACCTGGGGTAAAGCCAAGGAAAGACAACCAATCTTTTGGGATAAACATTTTGAAAGCATACAACGCCAAATAAAATCCCAAGAATGCATAAATCAAAATATAAATCAGGCCTGTCCCATTACCAACAAAATATTTATATAACGATGTCGCGATGTTCATCATTGTTTCAAGAACCAGTGGCACAAAAGGTGCCAGATTGAAAGCATCAACCACACTGGATTCCGCATGTGCAGATTCTGGCATCAAAAAACAAAATAAAATCAGCCCGAACAACATCGGGATACAACTAAACAACCGACACAAAGTAGGCTTTAATGTGCGCATTCTCTCTTTATTATTTTTTACATATTGAATTATATCACATTTATTACAAAATATGGTATAATTAAAATTATGAAGTGGATAAAAAAATTTTTAATGGGTTTTGTTATGGCTATGCCTTTGTCCGTTGGTGCAGTCACACCATTTGTCATAGGTGGTGCAGCAGTTGGTGTTGGCATAATTGGAATGTCCATTTGGCGTACTGTTGCGCCAGTAAATATAACTCAGGCTTTGGACTTTTTTTCATCTTGTTGGACGTGCCAAATATTTTCAGACATTATGGTTTCAATGTCTAATCTGTTGCCTGGGGTTTACAGCGCGTTGGGACGAATCGTTATACCAATTTCAGCAACATTATTAGCAGTTTTAGTAGCATGGCGTTTAATGTCTGGTTTTTTCAACGCAAAGGCAGAAAGTGGCACCAAATTGCTGGGAAACTTCGGAACGTATGCTATAAAATTGTCTTTGCTAACAGGTTTATTATTGGTGCCTTTGCCACGATTTATAACCAGCGGTTTAATAGAACCTGCTATGACAATTGGTACATCTTTGGATTATATTGTATCTGATAACAACAAATTTTCTGAATGTATGGTTGCGACTGCGCTGGCGGACCCCGTAACTATATCAGAAGACGCGTCGTCTTATGGTGCTTTTTCGCCAAAACTACGTCATCAACTGGCGTGTGAAGTCGCAAATGTCCATCAGATAACAGGTCTGGGAATGACGGTTGGTTGGACAATGTTGAATATGTCGTTTAATGCAGAATATATGCACAAGATTTTTCTGGGTATCCCTGTGTTTCCAAATATTCCAATATTTGCAATTGGTTTGCTGATATTGGTATTATATTTCTTTGCTTTATTGCCTATACCTTTATATTTTCTAGAAGTGTTTATAAAATTATCTTTGGATTTAGTAATGTTGCCATTGATGTTAATGGCATGGATGTTTGATGAAGACGGTTTTGCGATTTTCCCACAGGGAGGAAAAACGATTCGACAAATGATAGACGATGTTATCAAGGCCGTACTAGGAATCGCTTTGACCGTTGTATTTTTAACTTTTTCAGTTATGTTTTTGAATGCGTTGTTTGAAAATGCAGATGGGGTCAGCGCTTTGCAACAGGCAATAGCGCAAAACGATTCGAAAATCTTTATGGACGGGTTGACTTTGCGCAATGACAGTATTGTTTTGGTGGTTTTAATTGGCTTGTTTTTAGCGATGTTTATGACTTCGATTCCGCAGTTGATTAATATGTTGTTCAAGATAAAAATATCTGATGAATATTATCAAAAAGTCAAAAAAGATTTGAGCATATTGTGGCAAGGAATCAAAAATATTATACCGGGGGATAAAAAGGCAAAATCTTCTGATGTTGGTGGCGGTTCCTCTGGGTCGGATGTTTTGTCAAATATGCTCAATCCTGGCGGTTCTGATAAGCAAAAACGGTATGTAGAACTTGAATATATTGAATCTTCAGGCACCCAATACATTGATACAGATTTTGCACCAGACGACGACACAAGAATTAATATCAAAGTGCAACCAAAATCTGGTAAAAATACGTTTCTGTTTGGTGGGCGAGATAACAATCAATATAATTCATTCGCCTTGGAGGTTTTTCATGATGGAAATCCAGAAAAGGTCTATATTGAATATGGAACAGAGGCCCAAGTTATAGATTGTAGGCGTCCATTGAATGTTGATTCAATACGAATTATTATTTTTATAGATGGTGGCAGTGGTAGCAAGGATGGTTTTGTGGATGACAAGACTGTATCGTTCGTAAAACAATCGTTTAGTGCATCGAACAATATATTTTTGTTCGGATTAAATGATCGCGGGATTTTTACAGCAGGGACAACTTGCAGGTTATATCAGTGTGACATTTTCCAAAATGGTCGTTGTGTTCGTGGGTTTATTCCTGTAATAGACGTAAAAAATAATGTGCCATGCTTGTATGACATGATAAACGGGGAGTTTTATTATAACAAAGGCCAGGGAAAGTTTATCCCAGGACCGTTAAAGAAAAAATAATAAACCGAATCAGTTTCTGATAAAAGTGCCAAAAAAACCAAAAAACAGGGAAAAATAATAAAAAAATAAAAAATCAAGTGCTTTATTTAACATAGTGCACTTTTTTAGTTGAACCGAATCTGATATAATTCACACTGTGATGAGAAAGTTTCCGTTTCTTTATTGGCCAAACAAGACTGCTGGTGACGCAGATTACCAGTTGTCTCGTAAAGTTATAAACTCCGTAACAGGTGTTATGCCAGATGTAATATTGGACGATTTAGACATAGCCGGCATTTTTGATAAAAACGAAGATGCCGTTATATATTATCCTGTATTTTGTGAATCTACTGGTTGGTGGGGCGAACTATTGGGCGGTAATGGTGTTATCGTTGATAAGATAATTGTATCCCCAGAATGCCAATTGATGGTCATTGTTGCAGAATCCAAGGCGAATTTACATGGCAAAAATCAATTGTTGGCGGCAGAGATTCGTCCGTCTAGCGGTTTTTTCAAGAAAATGAATTCGTCTATTGCGACTGTGGCAGATATGTTGGCAACTGATGCGGGGACTATTTTGGCGCTGTTTTCTGGCAAGAATTCGAATCAGTTTGTAAATATAATAGAAGCAACAGGTAATTCTTATTTGGGTTGCATTGGTCAATATTGATATATAAAGAACAAGTTTATCTTGATTTTAAGAAAAAACCAGGTATAATCTTCGAGCTATTCAGATAGTTTTATAAAATAAAAGGACATAAAGATGAAAAAAGGCATTCATCCAGAATATCATGAAATCAACGTCACAACAACTGACGGAAAGACTGTAAAAATGTATTCTTCTGTAAATAAAGACTTGGTTTTGTCTATGGATAATTTGAATCATCCTGCATGGACTGGTCAACGTAACAACGACGGTGCCAAAGGTAAACGTGCAGCAGAATTCAAGAACAAATTTGCAGGATTTAATTTCTAAAACTGGTGATTTGATATGGATTTGCTGATAAAGGGTTCAACAGAATTAAACAAGATGTTTGCAGCATTGCAAAATACAGCATCTGGTTTACGTCACGATTTTGGTGAAGTTGAAAACCTTCAGCAGTCTTTACGTGGGGCACGTGATTTTGTGGCCAAGGCTTCTGCCAGAATAGAAGAAAGCATATTGTCAGATTTGCAACTTGTTCGGCCATCGGCGGGTTTGTTGACGCCAGATGTATCAAAGGCTGGTGATGGGCGCGATGAATTTGTGTTGGCGCTGTCTGGTGCATCCAATTTTGTTCGTGGAAATCCCCATTTTGCAATATCTTTGGCTTTGCGGACAAATGGCGAAACAAAAATCGCATTGGTTTATTCCCCAATAGACGAAAGATTATATTATGCAGAGGCAGGCGTTGGTGCGTTTGTTTATTCTGCTTATCATTCTGAAAAAATACATGTATCTAATTTGACAGAACCATCAGATTTAACAATTGGCTATAATACAACCGGCCTGCGTCCAATAATTGCAGGTAATGCGCGTGAAACTGGCTGTCCAGCTTTGGATTTGGCATGGGTGGCTGCTGGTAAAATGGATGCTTTTGTATCTGACCCTGTTGATTATGCAGAAATTGCAGCAGGTGAATTATTGATACGTGAGGCTGGCGGAAAAATATCGCTGAACGGTGCGGATATTATTGCCACGAACGGCAAAGTTGAATTATAAGTTATAAACCGACACTATGTCGGTTTTTTTATATTAAACATTGCTTGCATTGTTGAAATATTTCCAATAAAATCAGTGCTATGAAAATCAAAAAAATATTACGAATTTTTATTAATGTTTTGTTTTGGTGTATTGTTGCCGGGATTGCTGGTCTGGCGGTATTGGTTTTAATTTATGGGCGTGATTTACCAGATTACAAAAAATTGGCAACTTACACACCTCCTGTGGCAACACGTTTGTATGCGTCTGACGGGTCTTTGTTGATAGAGTATGCCGAAGAAAGACGCGTGTTTATTGATTTTGCAGATATGCCAAAACAATTGGTAAATGCATTTGTTGCTGCTGAAGATCAACATTTCTGGTCACATCCTGGTATTGATGTTTTGGGAATTATTCGTGCCAGTGTGAATAATGGTATGCGTTTGCTTGGGTTTAATACCAAATTTACTGGTGCTTCAACGATAACCCAACAGGTCGCAAAAAATTTCTTTTTAACTTCGGACAGAACCATTTCCAGAAAAGTGAAAGAGGCTATATTAGCCTTGCGTTTAGAGCGCAGTTTTTCCAAAGAACATATAATGACGTTATATCTGAATGAAATATTTTTGGGTGCGCGTGCATACGGTGTTGGTTCTGCGGCTTTGATGTATTTTAATAAACCTGTGAAAGATTTAACTTTGTCAGAATGTGCGTTTTTGGCATCGTTGCCAAAGGCACCAAATGACCGTAATCGTGCAGAAGAACGCAGAAATTATGTTCTGCGTCGTATGGTTGATGACGGATATATAACACAACAAGACGCAAATATTGCAATGGCAGAACCGTTGAATATCAATTCTGGTTTCACAGCCCAGATGGAGGCTGATTTTCAGTATTTTGCAGAAGATGTTCGTCGTAAATTATTGGATAAAATTGGTCGTGATACTTTGTATAACGAGGGGCTTTATATAAAAACAACCATTGTGCCAGAATATCAACGCGCAGCGGCGGCAGCCTTGGCGAAAGAGTTGGATGCTTTTAATAAAAATAAGTCAGAAAATGCGCCAAAATTACAGGGTGCGATTATTGTAATGAATCCACATACTGGGCGTGTGCTTGCTATGACTGGTGGACGCTCTTTTGTAGAAAGTTCGTTTAATCGTGCGACCCAGGCATATCGTCAAATTGGATCCACTATAAAACCGTTTGTGTATTTGGCTGCATTGGAAAAAGGGTATAGTCCTGAGAGTTTGATTTTAGACGCACCAATTGTCGGTTGGCGCGAAAATAATAAAGAATGGAAGCCTGAAAATTACGACAGAAAGTTTTTGGGAAATATCCCGTTGCGTTTTTCGTTGGAAACATCGCGTAATGTTCCGACAGTTCGCTTGGTTGAACAAATAGGTGTTCCAACTGCTATTGAAACAGCGCAAAGATTTGGTGTTTATCCAAAAGATATTAAATCCAGCCAATTTAACGAATCATTGGCTTTGGGTGCTGGTGAAACAACTTTGCAAAAATTGGTATTGGGTTATTCTGCATTTGTAAATGGTGGTCGCGTAATAACCCCAAAAATGATTGATTATGTCGAAGACAGATATGGCAAAACCCTAGATGGCGCATCGTCTGTGCAAATTGATTGGGACGAATCTTTATTGCCACCAGTTGCAGAAGAAAAAAGCGAACCTTTGTCCGATGCACAAAGTTTATACCAAATTGTATCAATATTACAGGGTGCGGTAGAACGCGGAACAGGAAAGCAGGCGCGTGTTTATGGTCATACAATTGCTGGTAAAACAGGGACAACAAATCAGGTCAAAGATGTTTGGTTTATTGGTTTTTCCAAAGATTTAATTGCTGGGGTTTATTTGGGTTATGACATTCCGAAACCTTTGGGTGCTGGCGCGGGGTCGCATATGGCGGCGCGTGTTTTTGCAGATTTTATGAAAGTTGCGCTAGAAAATGAAAGCAACCAACCGTTCCCTGTGCCAGATGGTATGACCTTTGTGCGTGTGAATCGGAATAACGGTGTTTCTGCTGTTCAAGACCCAAACGGTGTCATTATAAACGAAGTGTTCAAGCCTGGCCAAACACCTAACCCATTACAAACAAATGAAAAACACAGTACAAAGCCAATGGTTGGCGGAATATTTTAAGATATAAAATCTGTTGTGATATTCATTTGTTTCGTTCGCTTTTTGTGATAAAATGCATAATGATAAAGGAAAGGAGTTGTTTTATGCTGACTGGTTTTTTATTAGATAATAATTTTCAATTTTTTGCAAGTGGCTGGACCCAATTTGCAGCAGCATTTGGAACTGCGTTTTTGATAATGTTGATTTTTGGACGCAGTTTTATACGCTTGATGCACAAGTGGCAAGGCAAAGGGCAACCAATCAGTGAAAATGTCCCGCTTGAGCATCTTAAAAAAGCAGGAACTCCATCAATGGGTGGCATATTGGTGATTGTGTCTATTTTAATTTCGTCTTTGTTGTTTATGCCTATTTTTAATGCGCCAGCATGGATAGCTTTGGGTGCTTTGGTCGCGTTCGGTCTAATCGGTTTTGCAGATGATTACAAAAAAATCAAAAGCCAATCCAAAAAGGCGTCCAACGGTCTGTCGCCAGCGTTGCGTTTGGTGATAGAGGGTGTATGTGTAGTTGTCTTGGCGTATCTAATAAATAAAACTATGCCTGGGTATGTGCCAAACTTATCAGTAGTTTTGGGCTCCAGTATTGTTTTGCCGTTTGACAGTTGGCAAATCGGATATTTGTTTGGTGTACCTTTGACTTTGGGATTTTTGTATTATATTTTTGCATACTTTGTGATTTGTGGTTCTGCAAATGCAACAAATATCACAGATGGATTGGACGGGTTGTTGGCTAAATTATATATGCCTGTTTTGATAGTGTTGGTTGTTGCATTATATGGTTCAACCAGAATTGGTTTTATGGACGCAGTTATGTTTTTACCTGAAACCAGTGGTTTGTATGCTGTGTTGGGCGGTGCCTTTGGTGCGGTGTTGGGATTTTTATGGTTCAATGCCAAACCAGCAGCAATATTTATGGGTGATGTTGGCTCACTCGCGCTGGGTGGTTTTATGGGAACCGTTGCTATGTTATTAAAATCTGAAATTATTATGTGTGTGGCGGCGGGTATGATGGTGTTGATATTGTTGTCTTCGTTTATACAAACAATGTGTTTCAAGATTACGCGTAAAATCACAGGTACAGGCAAACGTGTCTTTTTACGTGCACCATTACATCATCATTTTGAGGAATTAGGTTGGCCTGAAACCAAGATTGTGGACAGATTTTTTGTGTTAGGCTTGTTATTTGCTGGCTTGGCTTTGGTTTTGTTGAAATTTGCATAATGGGAATCACAAATGTTAAGAATTACGCGTGGCGAAGAAAGTAAGTTAACCAGTTGGTATTTTGAGATAGACCGTAGATTATTAGGTTTAATCTTGTTGCTTGTTGCCGTTGGCGTAATAACAATGTTCACTGCTGGTGCCGCTCAGGCTGCACATATGAATCCACCGCGTCCATGGTTTTATTTTATTAAAAAAGCATTTCCTGCATATGTGGTTGGTTTGGGATGTCTGTTTGGTTTCAGTATGTTGAACAAACAAAAAGTAATAAAAATATCCGTGTTGGGCGCGATTATTGGAATACTTGGTCTGTTGTTGACTGTTATACATCCTGTCAGAATGAAGGGTAGTGCACGTTGGGCGCATATTGGTGGTTTTGGTTTTATGCCTGCGGATGTATTAAAGCCTGCGTTCATAGTTCTTACCGCTTGGTTCTTGGCAAAAATGCGTAGTGTGTTTGGTGAAAATATGTTTCTGAATAAACAGGCGTGGAAGTTTAGTTGGCTCAGTTGGTGGCCATTTTTGATATTGTTTGCACTATGCTCTTTAATTATATTCAGACACCCTGATGTTGGAACTGCCACATTGTATGTTTGTGTGTTGTTTATTATGACGTTGGTTGCTGGTATCCCGTTGAAGTTTATGCCTGCGATGTGTGGGGTGTTGGCATCACTTGGTTTGTTGGCATATTTATCCAATTCGCATATTCGCGACCGTGCTATGCACATGTTCAGTGTAGAACCACGCAGTCAGGTTTGGTATTCGTTAAATTCTATACGACATGGTGGTTTGTTTGGTAGTGGCGATGAAGCGTATGTCAAAGATGTTTTACCTGAGTCTACGAATGATTTTGTGTATTCTGCGATTGCAGAAGATTGGGGCGCGATAATTGCGTGTGCTTTAGTTGTATTATTGTTTATGGTTATAAATAATTTGATAAACCATGCTTTGCATGCCAAAGACAGATTTGTTTTATATGCAATAACTGGAACAGCGGCACTGTTTGGTGGTCAGATTTGTTTCAATTTGATGACTGCATTACATTTATTTCTGAACAAGGGTATGACTTTGCCGTTTATATCGTATGGTGGTGTTTCTTTTATATCTTTTTGCGTATTATTTGGTATGATATTGGCATTGATACGCGAAGATACTTGGAATAAATAAAGGTGTAAAAATGAAAATATGGATTGCAACAGGTGGCACAGGCGGACATGTTTTTCCGGCATTAAGTGTCGCCACTGAACTAGTAAAACGCGGGCATCGGGTTATAATTTCATCTGATGGTCGTGTGTCTAAGATGGTCAAAGATGGCAAACCGAAAAAAGCAAAAATGGTTTTTGTGTGGGCATCTGGTGTTGGTGCAAAATCGCGTATTAAACAAATGATATCTTTGATGAAGATTGGTTTGTCTGCATTGGCATTATCTCTGCGCTTTATATTTAATCGGCCAGATAAATTAGTTGCATTCGGTGGTTATGCGTCTGTACCTGCTGTGTTTGCAGCGCATTTATGGAAAATACCAACATATTTGCATGAACAAAACGCAGCAATCGGACGCGCGAATAAATTTGCATTGCGCTGGGTAAAAACTTTGATGACCAGTTTTGATTCTGTTAATGGTTTGCCAAAACAATCAAAGGTGCGTGTTGTTTATACAGGATTGCCGGTGCGTTCTGATTTTATGAATGTTGCGAACGCGCCATTAAAGCATGAAAATAAGATTTTGGTAACGGGTGGCTCTTTGGGGGCACAGATTTTAGATGATATTGTGCCGGTCGCAATTTCTGAAATGAAAAACAAAAAAATATTCATCACGCATCAAACACGACCTGAAAATGTTGAAAAATTACAACGTTTTTATGCTGAACATAAAATACATGCAAACGTATTGTCTTTTATTCGTGATATGGCAAGTGCGATTCAAGATGCAGATATAGTTATTGGGCGCAGTGGGGCAAGCACGGTAATAGAATTGGAAACAATTGGACGTCCTGCTATATTGGTGCCATTGGCGATAAATCCAGACCAAGCAGCCAACGCAGAATCGTATGCAAAATTGGGTGGTGGTTTTGCAGTACCCCAAGATAAGTTTTCATCAAAATGGTTATCAAATACATTGGACGAATTATTCGATAATCCATCGCGTTTGGATAAAATGGCAAAAAAATCGTATGTGCAAAATACTGCGGTAGAAAAAATAGCTGATACGATAATAAAATAAAAGGCACCCGAAAGGGTGTTTTTTTATTTTGTGCATTTTATTTTAATAAATGTGTATTTTTCGCTTGCTTGCGATTCGTAAATTGTTCTATGATTGGTTTAAGGAAGGAAAGGAATATGCAGCGTTTTTCTGTATCATTGTTGTCGTGTTTAATATGTGCCAAGGCCTTGGCTGGCGCGTATTTGCCGGTTGTTGATGTGTCCAATGGGACGGTGTCCGCGCGTGCCGCTTTTGGTGAAGAAATCGCAGTTGAAAATCGTGTTTCTGTTGAACCTGTTGCAAAAAAAGTTGTTGCGCGAACTGCACGTAAACCTGCGACAAAAACAAACTCTGTTATTGCATCAAATACGAATGATGTTCTGAAACCAATGCGTCCCAGTTCTGATTTGTGGGCGCATAACGAATCTCCTTTGCGCATGCCACGTATGGATGAGATTGCAGTCGTTCGAACAGATGTTTTGTTGCCCGAAGAATCTTTGGATGTGACGCCCGCGCGTGTCGCTGCCCGTTCTGTAAAAAACACACAAAGCGAAACAAAAGTTTCTAATCGTGAAATGATGGCAGAAATAAATTCTTTGCGTTCTGAAATTGCCAGATTGAATGAAGCGCAAAAACAAACCAGTGCAAAGATTGCTGCATCACGTGATGTTGTACCAGGAGCGGATATTTTGGATAAATTCGAATCAAAACCTGAAACAACAATTGCGCAAAATACTAATGGTATAAATATTCGACGTGAAGTTGTCCCAATGCAATCAAATCAAAACATTGTGGCACGCGCTATTGATGAAAAGCCGGCAGAGCCAATAATTGCGCGCGTAAATGATATGGCGAAAATGTCGCCAAGCGAATTGAAAAAGGCTTTCAAGAAAACATATTTATCTGAAAACAAACATCTTTCTACGTATCAGGTTGATAATCGTTATGATGTGGTCAGCGATATGACTACTTCGATTGAAGGATTTAATGCACAACGTGATTTGTCTGAAGCAAGTAGTGGTGTTCGTCCATTGGAAATTAAAATATCTTTTATGAACAATGATGCAGGTTTGTCGCGCGAAAATTATAACTTGTTAAGTGAATATGCAAAAATTGTTGTGAACAATCCAAAACGCGCAATTCAGGTTGCTATTCCAGAATCTGCAACGCGTGATAAAGATGGACGTAAATTGGCTGCGCGCAGATTAGCAATTGTAGAACAGGTTTTACGTGATACTGGTGTTGCAGAACAACGTGTTGTCCCTGTGTTGTCCCAACGCAGTGATGATTCTTTTGTATTGCGTATAATATCTGGTGATTTGTACGAAAGTTTGACAGAGCAGAAGCGCAATATGTTCGGTGATAGCGTGTCAAAGAAAACGTACAAAAGTATGTCGTGGTAAAATTATTTAGTCGATTTTTCAATTTTGTTTTTCCACCAACTTGTCCTGTATGTGGCGATGCTGTCGAATCGCATGGCACATTGTGTGCAAAATGTTGGTCTGGGTTTAATTGGATATCGAATCCAAAATGTTTCAAGTGTGGCTATCCGTTTCCGGCAGATTTAGATTTGGGGCCAAAGCCAATGTGTCCGCATTGTGCGGCTGGGGAATGCGATTTGGATTATATTCGCAGCGCATGTGTTTATGATGATGTTTCTAAAAATATAATGTTGCCGTTCAAGCATGCATCAAAACTGAAATACCAAACAATGATGTCGCGTGCGATGATAAATGCTTTGCGCGATTTAGATTTAGATATTGATATTGTAATGCCTGTGCCATTAGCATGGCGTCGTTTGTTTAAACGTGGTTATAATCAGGCAACATTGCTGGCGCGTCCAATTGCGAAACATTTTGATGCAGTTTTGGATGTGGATACTTTATCGCGAAAATATAAACCAGATATGGGACATAAAAACGCAAAACAAAGACGCGAAAATGTTCGTGGTGTATTCAAGATTCTGAATCCAGACAAAATTCGCGGTAAAAAGATTTTGTTGGTTGATGATGTTATGACGTCGGGTGCAACATTTTATGAATTAAATCGTATTTTACGCAAAGCCGGAGTTTCTGCTGTATACGCGGTTTCTTTTTGTCGCGTTGTGCATGCGATTTAGACTGCTGTTTTGCAAAGCGAGCGTTGTAAGAAATTTGCCATTTCCAGTTCGCGGTTTGTCATAGTTTGTGCAGTTTCTTGTAAATCATTTTTTTCTTTGCAAACATTTATTATATCGATCATATCTTTTTGTTCGGGTGTCAAAGGTTTGCTGTCTGTCTGGTCCCATTTAACAGCCAGCACAGGTTTTTTATCTATCGATATGCTGTAATGATTTGTTGCCCAGCCATCTTTGACAGACAATACTTCGTGCCCATGATTGTTGAATACAGTATAATTATCGCCGTTGGCGTCGCGTTCGTGATACAATCTGTTGTTGTGAATAGTTTCTTTGACAAGCATTTTAAGAACTTTGTTCATGTTGTGTCCCTTTGTGTTATATAAATGATACGCTGTCAAAGCCCCGTTTGCACTAGGAATCTTTTGTTTTTCAATTACTTGATTTTGCGATTTTTATCGTGTAAAATCCGTCTGTTTATAAAATATCGAGGCTACAAATGAATATAGATTTAGGTAAAAACATAAATACGCGCGATTTAGAAACCAAAATTCAAGAGTTTTGGGATACTAATAATTTTTGGGATAATGATGTCAATTCTGATAAAAAATCGTTCTGTGTTATGATGCCACCACCAAATGTGACTGGTAATTTACATATGGGGCATATCTTAGACAATACATTGACCGACATTATTTGCAGATATAAACGTATGTGTGGCTTTGATGTTTTGTGGCAACCTGGTTCTGACCACGCTGCAATCGCAACCCAATTATTGATTGAACGTGATTTGTCCAAGAACGGTATAAATCCTAAATCTTTGTCTATGGATGAAAAGTTAAAATATGCGTGGGATTGGTGTAAAAAATATGGCGGTCAAATCATAGAACAATTACACACTATTGGTGCGACACCTGTGTGGAAACGTGAACGTTTTACAATGGATGCCGGTTTATCAAGTGCAGTAACAAAATTGTTTGTTCGTATGTATAAAGAGGGTTTAATTTATCGTGATAAACGCATGGTTAATTGGTGTCCGAAACAACAGACGACCGTATCTGATGTTGAAATCGATACACGTGAAGAACATGGTAAGTTTTATTATTTCAATTATCCGTTGAAAGATGGTGGTTTTGTTGAAATTGCAACAACCCGTCCTGAAACTTTATTTGGTGATAAAGCAATCGCAATTCACCCAGAAAATGAGAATCTGAAACATTTGATTGGGAAAACAGCAATTATTCCGCTGACAGATATTGAAATACCAATCGTTGCTGATGAACATGCTGACCCTGAAAAGGGAACTGGTGCTGTGAAAATTACACCTGCGCATGATTTTGATGATTATGAGGTCGGGTTACGTCATAACTTGGAACCTTTGTGTATTTTAACACCGGATGCGAAATTGAACAATGAATCTGTGATACCTGAAAAATATCGTGGCATGGACAGATACGAAGCGCGCAAAGCAGTTGTGGAAGATATCGAAGCTGCGGGTTTAATGGTTAAAATAGAAGACAAGGTTATTCCAACGCCATATTCAGAACGTGGCGGTGTTCCTGTGGAACCAATGTTAACAACACAATGGTTTGTTGATGCTGAAAAACTTGCACAACCTGCAATCAAAGCGGTGGAAGATGGCAGAATAAAGTTTATGCCAGAACACAGATATAATTTATTTATGTCCTGGATGAAAAATATTCGTCCATGGACAATATCGCGTCAATTATGGTGGGGACATCGGATACCTGCATGGTATGATGAAGATGGTGCGGTTTATGTTGCAGAAACAGAAGAAGAGGCAATCAAACAATCTGGTGGTAAAAAATTGACCCAAGATCCAGATACATTGGATACATGGTTTTCGTCTGGTTTGTGGCCTTTTTCAACGTTGGGTTGGCCTGAACAGACACCAGAATTGAAAAGATATTATCCAACGAATTATTTATGTACGGGTGCGGATTTAATATTTTTCTGGGTTGCTCGTATGATAATGATGGGCTTATACGTTACTGGCGATGTTCCGTTTAATACGGTGTATATGCATGGTATGGTGGTCGACGCCAAGGGTAAAAAAATGTCGAAGAGTAAAGGTAATGGGACAGACCCTGTGGATGCAATAGACAAGTTCGGTGTTGATGCGTTGCGTTATTGGGTTGCTACTGCGCCAATTGGAACGAATTTGCCGTATATAGAAGATGAGGTTAAACGTGGTTCTAAATTACTGACAAAATTATGGAATGCATCAAAATATGTTTTGATGAATTTGTCTGATTTTGACCCAAATACAGCGAAAGAAATTCCAGTTAGTGAAAGATTTATCGAAGATAGATGGGTATTATCTGAATTGAACAAAGCTGTTGCAGAAACACGCAAGAATTTGGATAAATATTTTAATTATAACGCACGTTCCGCAATAGATACTTTCTTTTGGGAAATATTCTGTGATCAGTATTTGGAATTTATCAAGGACAGATTTTGGTCGCCTGAAAAATATAGTGCGGAATCTAAATTATCTGCACAATGGACGCTTTACACAGTATTGCGTGCAATAATTGGATTGTATGCACCATTTATTCCATTTATTACGGAAGAATTATGGCAAAAAATTTATAAGCAATTCGAAGGTGGTGAAACCTTGCATTTAACAAAATATCCAGAGGTACTGGCTGAATATGATACCGATGTCGTACAAATGAATATTGCGCTGGATATACTGAAAACTGTTCGTGGCTTGCGTACAGAGCGCAAAGTTGGTAATGGTGCAAAACTGGAAACTTTGACAATACCAAGTGATACACCAGAAGTTTTGCATGGTCTGATTAAGTCTGCGGCACGTGCAAATGAAATCGCGTTGGGTGATTCCATAGATTTTGTTGTTGCCCAGACTAATCAGCAATAAAACCATTCAGGCAAAAGGAGGGAAGCATGGTGTCTAAATTAACAGAAGAACACGTATTGAAAGTGTATCAGTGTGACAGATATGGTTTTATGCGTCCGATTATGCTGATGAACGAGCTTCAAGGTTTGGCGGACAAGCATGCTGATATGTTGGGTGCTGGACGCAAATACTGTAATGAACACAATGTTGCATGGGTTGTCACACACTATTTTATCGATATTATTGATATGCCACGTGCAAATGAAAGGTTGACTTATACAACATGGCCATCTGTGTCTGGCGCGTTAAAGTCTGAACGTGATTTCGAGATTCGTGGTGCGGATGGTTCGTTAAAGGTTCGCGCAATCAGTCAATGGGTTTTGATTGATTTGAATACTCGTCGTCCTGCGCGTATTAGTGAGGTTTTACCAGGTTGGCAAGGTCTGGACGAACGTGTGTGGGAACGTGATTTTGATAAATGTCCTGATTTTGTGCCAACAAAGTCTTCTGTGATGGCGTGTCGTTTTGATGACATAGATGTAAATCAGCACATCAATAATGCAGTATATGCCGTATGGGCGACTGAATCAGTTGGTTTTGAGTATCGCAATAAGCATAAGTTGCGCGGAATGGAAATATATTTTGAACGCGAAATCAGTCCGACGACACCAACTGTTCGTATAGAGGTCGCAATGGGTGAATACGAAACCCGACACAAGATTATGACAGATGAAACCGAACACGCAAAAATAGTTTGCTATTGGGATTAAAATAAACCGGCGATTGCCGGTTTTTTATTGCTGTTTTATTCTTCGGAAACATAGGGTTGTTTCAACATAAAAAATATGATAAAATACAAAGCATAAATAACAGGAGGGCAAATGTTAAACAAATTGATTAAAAATTGTATTGCATTTTCGATGCTGGCAATATTGTTTAACCCAAATATTTCACGTGCGTACGAATATGAAGATGAAGGTTTGATGCGCAAGGCAGAAGAAATGTATCAGGCTGTGCGTATAACATGCTCTGGCATATCTGATGAAATCAGTAAGGTTTCCAATATATCAAAGGCTAATACTGCGGTGACAGCTGTCGGAACTGCTGCATCCACAGGTGCATTAGTGGCAGGTATCAAAAAATCTCAGGAAGAAGAAGAAATAGAAAAACTGATTGACCAGATTTGCAAGGCTGGTGGTTGCACTGCCAAGGAAGTTCAGGAAATGCCCGATGAACAGTTTTTTGGGATTTTACAACAAATGGCAGAGTTGTACCAATTACAAAAGAGAATTGAAAAATCCAAGACATTGGGTAATTGGCGTACTGGGTTGATGGCAGGAACAATTGGAACTAATCTGGCATCTGCGATAATGTCTGGTATAAATATCAATCAGTCTGAATTGATACAACATATAACTGCATGTAATGAGGCTGTATCTGGTCTGGAAGACATAGAAACAGAATTGAAAAAGGCAGGTATAAGTCCGATACAGGAACCGATTGCAAAAAATATAAATAATGCCCGCACATGGTGTAACAAAATAAACACCAAGGATGTAGAGAAAATAGAAAATCGTATGAAAGGCGTATTGGGGACATCTGTTGTTGGTGGTGTGATTGGTATAGTAGGAACAGGAACCAGTGCAGCCGCAAACAGTGATAAATATATGGCTGTTGAAAAAAAGGTCAGGTTGACAGAAGACCAAAAGAAAACAGAACATGCGTTGAATACAACTGCAAATGTGATGGCAGGCGCAAACATAGCGACAGGTGTTGTAGAGACGGGATTAAACATATCACTGATATCATTAACCAAGAAATTGATGCAGCAAGCAGAGCGGTGTGAGGGTGCATTAAAATAATGAAAAGATTAGTCGCATTTTTTTGTTTGTTATTTTTACCAACTGTCACACTGGCAGCGCCAATGTCACATGACAGTTGTGTTGAAAATGGTAAATATAAATCTGAATATAAAATCGATAGACGTTGTTATGTGACAGATGAACAAAAACAGCAAACGCCATATAATGCTGTGGTAAAATTGACTGATAAAAGTTGTACGGGTACCATAGTAAAAAAAGATGATGGATACTTTGTGTATACAGCGAGACATTGCGTTTATGATGGTTTGGATAAGCTGTTGAATATAGAAATAGAATTGCAAGACGAAAGGGCTTTTAGTGCCAGTTTTGTAAAAGAAGGGAAAAGTTTAAGTGATTTTGACGATTGGGCGCATTATAAAATACCTGTTGATAAAGATGATACCAGTATCCCATATGTTCAAACTGATTCATTTGAAGATGGTAAGGTACAAATTGTCGGGTATGGTGCCTTGAAGATTCTGAGTGATAAAGAAATAAAAAAAGTTAAAGATACATATGTTGAGGTGTTGACCGAATTTGGAAGTGCAAATGATAAAGAAAATATAAAACAAGCCAAACAAAATGGCTTTATGAGGGACAAAATGTTTGTGGCTAACTGGTTCGGTGATTATGTCGGTAATAGAGAGTTAAAAATTTCTGACTGTGAATTATCAAACAAGATTTTAAAAGGGTGTCAGGTGTGGGGTGGCAATTCCGGGGGGCCATTATTTAATAATCAAGGTGGAATTATGGGGATTATAGCAACCGGAAATTATCAGATTGGTGGATCAGAACACGCTAATGTCGGTTTGGTAGTGGGGGTATATTCAGATGACAAGACGAGTGGCAAACGGTGGAATTGGGTTGCTTCATCTGGGGAAGCACAAAACTATTATACCAGTATTCAACAACAAAATGAGCAACAAGAAAGAGAGACGCATAATACAAAAGTATCAAACGCTCAAATGTTAAAACAGATACAACAAGAAAACAGAATGCAACAGCAAGAAATTCGTCTACAGAACCAGCGAATGATGATGAACATGAACAAACAATATTGGTAAATAAAACAAGTGAAACAAGGATTGTTGTTTTTATGGTTAGCATTGAGTCCTGTGGTGGCATTTGCCGGTGTACAACCACATGACGGTTGTATGGAAAACGGTAAATATAAATCTGAATATAAAGTCGACAGACGTTGCTATGTGACAGATGAACAAAAACAGCAAGCACCATATAATGCTGTGGTTGCGTTATTGGATGATCAAAATAATATTTATTGCACAGGGACAATATTTCGTGATAATCAAGATTTTTTATTAGAAGATGCATTTAAGTATGAAACAAAATTGCCTGTTCCTGGTTTGTTTGTGTATACTGCTGCGCATTGTATTAATGGAGATAGGGTAAAAATAAGATTGCAAAATGGTAAAGAGATAATTACAGAACGTGTTAATGGAAAACATAGTTTCTGGGATAAATCAACCACAGATTGGGCTGTTTATAAAATACCAGAAAATGAACAAAACGGTTTGCCGTATATTGACATTGCTTATGGTGAAGATGTTTCAGCAGAACTAAAAGTTGTTGGATATGGTTCGTTAGCAATTATGACTGACAAGGAAATAAAAGATTATAAACAAGCATATATTGACTTTCTGAAGTCTGATTTAGCAAAAAAAACAGATACAGATACTTTAATAGAGGCTAACTGTAAAAACAGGACAGACGGTTTAAGTTATGATTTTTGTAAATATATATATGAAACCAAACAAGATTATAATCAAAACTATTTTGGCAGGCAGTTAGAGTATTTAGATAATATTGATGCGCCAGGAGTGCCGAGTGATTATTTTGTAGATGGTGCTATATCTACTCACGACTCGATGTTTAGGGAGTTTAATAAAACAACTCCATTGCCAAGAGATGGTGATTTATTGAAAGAATCAGTATGTCATATGAATTCGACAGATGACTTTTGTCAGGCTTGGCATGGAAATTCTGGGGGTGGAATATTTGTAAGGGATAAAATTATAGCTGTGGTGTCAAACGGGCCAGGAACAATAGGCGGAAAACATCATGCTGCATTTTTACAAGATATTACACGAAAATCTGAATTTGGGTCCAGGTTAGAAAAAGGTGTGGAACAGGCGGTCTTTTTGCAAAATTCACAGCAAGATAATCTTGATAGATTGCGTAAATAGTTAAATAAAAAAATCGTCCGATTGGACGATTTTTTAATTCTTTGCAGATACGGCCAAACGTTTACGACCGCATGCGCGACGACGACTTAAAACATCGCGTCCGCTTCTGGTAGCCATTTTTTCACGAAAGCCATGTGTTTTCACACGACGTGTTTTAGATGGTTGATATGTTCTTTTTGTTGCCATAATTAAATCCTTTTGCCCCTATATTTAATCATACGTTTTACAAAAACGCAACTATTTTATTTATTTTGTTTTACTTTGCACTAAACCCAGCTTTTTCAAGCCCTCTACAAACAAATAGTAAATAAATATTGCGCCAAGCAATTTCCAAAATGGTAAAAATATTCCATCTGTTTTCATTTTCAGCCTGTTTGTTTAATTGATATAATTATAGAACGTTTGTGCTTTTTGTCAAGTTTATTTTGAGTTTGTTTTTTATCTGTATTTTATTGTTATTTTTTTGCTTTAACCCTTGACCCAAAGGGTAATTTTTTGCTATGTTTTTCGTATTGAAACATAGGGGAAAACAAGTATGTCTGAAATAAACGAAATAAATGAAATCAAAGTACCTCAATCGCCAATTGAACATGAAATGCGGACCAGTTTTTTGGACTATGCAATGTCTGTTATCGTGGATCGTGCATTGCCAGATGTTCGGGACGGTTGTAAGCCTGTGCATCGTCGTATTTTATATGTGATGAATGAGGTTGCGCCCGCAACAAAATCAACTGTGAAATCTGCGCGTATCGTTGGTGATGTGATGGGGCGTTATCATCCACATGGCGACTCGTCTATTTATGAGGCTATGGCTCGTATGGCCCAGGACTTTTCAATGGGTGAAATGCTGGTTCAGGGTCAGGGTAACTTTGGTTCGCGTGATGGTGATAAACCTGCTGCTATGCGTTATACTGAGGCTCGCTTGTCCAAACTTGGTGCGTCGTTAATGGAAGATTTGGACAAAGATACTGTGGATTGGCAACCGAACTTTGACGGCACATTACAAGAGCCAATTGTCTTGCCGACCAAGTTTCCAAACTTTTTGGTAAATGGTGGTTCTGGTATTGCTGTGGGTATGGCAACAAATGTTCCGACTTATAATTTGGGCGAAGTTTGCAACGGTATTTTGGCGATTTTAGATAACAAAGATATTTCAGACGATGAATTGTTTGGAATTATCCCAGGACCTGATTTTCCAACGGGTGGAATTGTTATGGGACATGCTGGTGCGTACAAGGCACACACTACGGGTCGTGGTTCTATAATTGTTCGCTCTAAAACGCATTTCGAGACGATGCATGATCATCCTGTGATAATTGTTGATGAATTGCCATATCAGGTTAACAAATCGCAACTGATTATTAAAATCGCAGAAATGGTCAAAGATAAAAAAATCGAAGGAATATCTGATATCCGCGATGAATCGTCCAAGGAAGGCTTGCGCGTAGTTATCGAATTGAAGCGCGATGCGATACCTGATGTTGTGTTGAATCACTTGTTCCAAGATACAGAAATGCAGTCTAATTTCCCTGTAAATATGATGGCATTAAATCGTGGTCGCCCAATGTTGTTTACTGTTCGCACTGTGTTGGACGCGTTTATAGAATTCCGCGAAGAAGTCATTCGTCGTAGAACTATATTCGATTTGAACAAGGCGCGCAATCGCGCACATACTTTGTTGGGTTTGTCTGTTGCGTGCGGTAATTTGGACGAAGTTATCAAATTGATTAAAGAATCTGCCAATCCAGATGAAGCGCGCGTTGCTTTGGTTTCGCGTGGTTGGCCTGCATCTGATATTGAAAGTTATATCAGTTTGATTGATGATCCAAATACTGAATACAAAGATGGAATGTTCTATATGTCCGAAGATCAGGCAAAGGCGATTTTGGAATTGCAATTGCACAGATTGACAGGTCTAGAACGCGACAAGATACACAATGATTTAACTGAACTTGGCGCAGTAATCAAAGATTTGTTAGCAATTTTAGGCAGTCATGAACGTATCGTTCAGATTATTCGCGAAGAAACAGCGGCTGTGCGTGATAATTGGTCGCAACCAAGACGTACAGAAATATCTGATGCAGAAATTGATATAGATATCGAAGATTTGATTGCACGTGAAGATATGGTTGTCACTGTTTCTAATACTGGCTATATCAAACGTGTTTCATTGGATACATATCGTGCACAAAAACGTGGTGGCAAGGGACGTAATGCGATGACAACCAAAGAAGACGATTATGTCGTAAATATGTTCGTTGCAAATACGCATACTCCATTATTGTTCTTCTCGTCCACTGGTTTGTGTTATAAATTGAAAACATACAAATTACCAGAAGCCTCGGCAGCGGGTAAGGGACGCCCATTGGTGAATCTATTGCCTTTGACAGATGGTGAAACAATAACTGCTATTCTGCCTGTATCAGACGAAGATGTAAAACGCGTTCAAGAATCAGGTAAAGAGCATTTCTTGATGTTCGCAACCGCGTCTGGTACTGTGCGTCGTAATCGTATGTCAGACTTTGATTCAATACGTGCAAACGGAAAAATTGCTATGAAATTGGACGAAGGCGATTCTCTGATTTCTGTGTTGCCTTGCACCGAAGACCAAGATGTATTTTTATCAACATATCGTGGTCGTTGCATAAGATTTGCGGTTCCAGAGATTCGTATATTCGCAGGTCGTAATTCAACCGGTGTTCGCGGAATATCGCTTCAGAAAGACGATTATGTAATCGGTATGGCAATGTTGAATCATGGTGAATCTGATTCTGTGGTTCGTGCCGCCTATGTAAAACAAAGCAGGGCTTTGCGTCGTGCACAAACCGGTATCGAAGAAGAAGCAGATGCCGAAGAAGAAAACACAACCTTGGTATTGAATGATGAACAGATGGCGAAAATGGCGTTGACCGAGCAGTTTATTTTGACTGTATCAGAAAACGGTTTTGGAAAACGCACATCTTCATATGAATATCGTTTGACACATCGTGGTGGTAATGGATTTACAAATATCAAATTGGGCGGTAAAAATACCGCAGTGGCTGGTTCGTTCCCTGTCACCGATGACCAAGATATTATGATGGTGACAAATGGTGGAAAAATCATCAGAACCCCAGTTGTAGATGTTCGTATTGCTGGTCGTTCAACTGCGGGTGTGACATTGTTCAGAACAGCTGAAAATGAAAAAGTTGTATCTGCAATTGCAATCGCCAAAGAAGAAGAACCAGCGGAAGAAGTTGTTATTGAAGAAAACGTCAATACAGCAGAATCTGTGGCTGATAGCAATATCGCAGAATAAAAAACAGGTGCGCAGAAATGGAAAATCAAAATGAATATTTTGTTTCAATAAACGAAGTAGCAAAACGATTGGACGTTCCTGCGCATACATTACGTTATTGGGAAAAACAATTTTCTGGTGCAATTCGTCCAACAACTGGTGCGGGTGGCCGTCGTTATTATCGTCAGGATACAATTGAAAAATTAGAAACAATAAAATCTTTGTTATATGACAAAGGTATGACGATAAGCGGTGTTAAAAAAATTCTGCATAACGGAACATTTGGCGAAGAAATGGCAGAAATTAAAACCAAAACAACCAATGACGCACCAAGTGCTAAAACATTGTCAGTCCAAGATAAAGACGATTTAGAAGTTGCGATAACTCTGTTGAACCAAGCAAAATCATTTTTGGAATAGGTTATAATAAATACCTGACATCACAAATAGGTTGATGATTTTTTGTCGCGTTTTTTTTCTAATTTGTTGTCTTTAATTTTGTAAAAATAAAAAAAAGACGGCAAAAAGCCGTCTGAATTGATGTGTGATATTATACCACAAAATCACATAAAAAGCAATTTGAAATAAAATATGTGGTTAGCGATTTTTTGTAAACAATTTTTCCAACCATTCAAAAAAACGATCGATCCCAGACGTTGCATCTATAATTTCGGGTACAAAATGTTCCTCTTTCCTATATTGAAATGTTATAGTGTTCGATACAAAGGTAAGTTCGTCATATATATCGGCAGTATTAACCAAAGCAAAATCCGAATGTTGTTCATATTCGTATCCACCTTGTTCCCTTATTTTGGCTATTATTTCGCTGTTGATGGCGGCTTGTGCTGGTGTGACATTCGCACAATCTATTACAGTTTGCACAAGATTCCCTCGGTCATCAAAACAATCTGTTTTTGTACTTTCGTTAACTTGTAAATCTATGTCTTCGCCCCAATTGTCGCTGTAATCACTATAACTATCGTCCCATCTATCTTTATGTTTTTGTGCGGAAAATTTCTGTGTTATTTCCTGATTGATAATATTTTGGGCAAATGTAGAATTTGCTTGTTTTTTTGCTGCTTTTTGTTCCTTGGCATTTTTACACCAATTTGCCCAAGCAACCTTTATTTCTTCGGCAGTTTGAACAGTTTTTTGTATTTGAGACATTTTGTGTCCTTTGTTTTTTGTGTTGTTTATTATGGTTACAATATGACACAATATTAAAAAATGTCAAGAATAATATTTGGGTTCAAATAATGCATCTGTTTGAAACAAAAAAGATAAAATTCGGAATAAATCCGAATTTAATTTTTATGGCACTCCCAATGGGAATCGAACCCATGTTGCCAGAATGAGAATCTGATGTCCTAACCGCTAGACGATGGGAGCGTATGCCAGTATTTTATATATAAAGTTTGTGTTTTTCAATTATTTTATTTTGCCGGTAAATGCTTTTAATATTATTGCGGCCTTTCTATCGTTTGGGTGCAATTCCATGTATCCACGAATGATTGGTGGTGCGATTTTTTTATATTTTTTCAATTTTTCGGGGCTTGTTAAACTGAAAGTCAGATGGTGAAAATGATTGGGCGAATCTTTTGACATATTCTGAATTATTTTTCTGTCTGTTCTGTCTATTGGGGTTATTAACTTCCATTTTTCAGCATGCATTTTATCAATAATTCTTTTGCGGTGTGCCAAAACAAGCGTTGGCGCAAGTCCGATTATTGTTCCCTCTAATAATATCAACCAATTTAATGTTGTGTTTTTATCCAAATTCAGCGGTTGCATGATACAATTCCATGCGTTCAGCATTTGGGTATCATGTGTCACAGGGTGTTGTTCTATATATTCCTGAGCTGCCATGGTTGCAATATTTTTGTTGTTTGTTCCTTGGAATACTTTTTTGTATTCTTGTGCTGCTTCTTCTGCAATCTTTTCGCTATTTTCAATAACAGAAATCCCAAATGTCATAAAAAATATAAACATGCATAACGGAAACCATGATGCAATAGTTGCGTATGTTTTAGGCATAAAATGTGGAATATATTTTTCGTATCTTGTTCGACGTTCGTCCTCTTGGTGCCATGTGCGTTTCTTTTCGGTATCTGTGGGAAGCAGGGCAGAACGCAACTTTTTACCAAGTCTATGCATTTTATCGTGAAAAGTTCGTTTTTTGCTCATAGCCAGACCTTTGGGCTGTATATAGTTCAGAATAGAATAAAAAATTGCCTTGTCAAGTTGGTGGTAGTGGAAAAATAACAGGCGGTATTTATATACCGCCGTGTTTATATGTGCGCAAATCTTATATTTGATTTTGATTTGCTTCTACAATCTTGCATATGCATTCGCTAGCAGGACGTGTTTTTTCCCAATCTACAGTATATTGTTTCTTATCTGTACTTGCAGATTTGCAAATCTTTTGGCAAGCCTCTAATTCCAATTCAGCCTGTTCTTTCTGTTTGTGCGGAATAATATCTTGACCGTTGCATAAACAAGCGTCTTTATCAAATTCGTATTTTGATGGCATATATTTACACTGATTACCTTGTTTAATGAATGCGCCACCACAAGCATCAAAACATTTCATCGCATATTTTTGTTTGTCTGCATCAGAAGAGTATTTTTCTGCTTCGGCATTACGTACTTCCTTTAATGCATCTCTAAGGCATATTCTGTCAAAGCTGCTTGATATCTTATCGTTTGTAAAATCTGTAGATAAAATGATTTTTGCTTTTTCTTCTTGTTGATCGTCCATTGTTGCGCAACCTGTCGCCATTAAAACGATAGTTGCACCCAAAGCAACCATATTTTCGATTTTGTATTTAATATTTTGCATAGTTCAACCTTTTATTAAAAACGCTTTTGACAAAACATAACGTAGTATATTTTGGCCGGTTGTCAAGTTTTTTTCATGATTTCGTCATAAAATGGCGGGTTTTACCTGTGCAAATGTAATAAATTACACAAAAATGCGATAATTTTGTTATTCTGTGCAGATTTTTTTTGTACAAGTGGTTTGATTTCTTTCTGTGCGGGTAAGGCAGGCATAGGTTTGATGTGTTGCGGCAATTCCTTGTCTGCTATGATAGTATTGTTTGCATCATAGACAATTTCATGGTTTCTGCCATTATTATCTGTTGTGATTTCGTGCCTTTCAACAATAACAGCTTTTGTTTCTGTCTCTGATTTATTGTGTTTAGGGTTCAGTTTCCTTTCCAATATAACCTTGTATTTTTCGTTCCTGACAATTTCGGTTATTTCACCTTTGTCAGAATACTTTAGTTCCTTTTGACCAATGACTTTACCGTTTTCGTATACCAAACAGCCAACATATCTGCCAAGTTTATCAAATTTAGAATGGGAAACAATTTGGTGTTTCGTGTCCATTACTACTTCGTGTCTGAATCCGGAAGAATCAATATCTGTTTCAATATGATGCGACATTTTGCCGTCTGTATATATTTTCCCTTTTATCAAATAGCCCATAACAGAATATTGTTTATCAGATACGATTTGGTTTTTATCATTATAAACAATTTCCCTGTAATAACCATTGGTTTGTTTTATGGTTTTTTTACGACCAATGAAAACATTGTTCTGATACAGGTTTTCGATAATCAATTTTTCTGTTTTTTCCAGTTGATAATCATCAGATTCAGAATTAAACATTAAACACCTTTAGTAATCTAATACACGAATAACATACCAAAAAACACCATGGTGTCAAATTATTTTATACAGCAGGGTACGTTGATAATTATGGTTTTATTTTTCATGTTTGCGATCTTTTTTGCCATTGTTTTTTGTAGCGGCCAAATATTGTTTTGGAAATCTGCGGTCCCAATTTACACCTTGTTTAACAACGCGTGCTGGATTTCCAGCCAATACGCAGTTTGGATTTGGGAATTTCCCTGCGACCACACTACGAGTGCCAACAATACAATTATCTGCAATTTCTGTGTTCTTGCAGATTGTCGCATTTTCGCCCAGCCACACATGGTTTCCTATTTTTATGTATTTACCGATATTTGTGACCTCTCCGTTTTCATTTATGATGGTATGCATATCAGTTGGCCAAAATCTTTCATTTATTGAAAACATGCAATCATCACCAATAGTGACAGTTGTTCCATCATCATGTAATTTCATGGCCAGTCCGCCCATAGAACAATTTTTTCCAATATGTATTGTACAATTATCTACTGGTGCATCTGTTCGTCCCAAGATAATAGTTGCATAACATGGATATATACTATCTTCTTGGATAACTGTATTATTATTTCCATGAATTCGTACAATCACAGGTGAATCTTTCGGGACAGATATCTTGTTTCCGATGCCGTCGTTTAACAATTTTGGTTTATAACTGAATATCATCATACCGAACATATAGTATCTGACATGACTATCGCTATAAATCTTTTTTATCAGTTTCATTTTTGACAACCCTTTATTTTTATTCCGAACAATGTTATGACAAGTTTGGAATTAATATGTTTCACAGAAAAAAGTTGTTTTACAAGATATTTAATCAAATATTTTGTAAAATAACGTTGTTGATTTACAGACTTCAATACTGTATACACCGTTCGTATTGTTTTTGGTTTAGAAATCGAATTAAATAATTTTTTGATATTTCTTTTGGTAAAGTCTGGGAATGTATCCAGCAGATTATATTTATAAAATAATTCCAATAACCCCAAGGCATAGTACCAGTCTGCATTTGTTTTATATGTATTAACAGACACGCTATCGGCGTTATATACATAATATCTGTACCATGGCTGATTAAATAAACGCATATGAAAATCCTTGCATTTCAATACGCGGGATACGTTTATCACAGCCTCTGGATAATATGTTAAATTATCATGAACAATCGGTGGCAAAACAGATTTTGCATATTCTGTTCTGAACAACCATGGCGCGTTCAAAGTGTTTATTTTATCAGCATCACAAAAGTATTCCAAATATTTATCTTTATCAAAATCTATATATTTTCCATCGATACGTGGGAATATATTATCATGTTGATCAATGAAACAGCCACCAATACAGGAATAATTTTTTGGTACGCGCAGGGATAATTTATGTAAATCATCAATCGTTGCAGATGAATACAGTTCATCGTCAGAATCCAGTTCCAAAGACCATTTCCCAGACGCAATTTTATAAGCGGTACGCGTAGCAATATGTTTTCCACCATGTTTTATTTTTTTATAAATAATTGGAAAGTCAGTTATTTTAATAAACTTTGACACAATATCTGACGTGTTGTCATCTGACCCATCATCAACAATAATCCATTCAAAATTTTTGTTCGTCTGATTCATCAAAGAATTAAAGGCGATATGCAATTTGTTTGCCCGATTATAAGTTGGTGTAATGATTGATAAAAACAAAGATTTCATTTATTTTGTCTCCGATATCAAATTGATAATTTCATTTGCAATTATTTGTGGGCTAAATCTGTCCAAAGATTTTAATGCAACCGTCGTCATGTTTTTTATTTTGACTCGTTTATTATATACGTCACTTAAAGCATAGGCCAGTTCGTCAGTGTCCCCAGGTTGAAATAAAATCCCTGCGCGTCCGTCCAGCAAAATTTCGTGTGGACCATTTGGACAATTGGATGATATGTTTAATGTATTCGCCGCCATTGCTTCAATTAAAACAGTTGGCAAGCCTTCATTATAACTAGACAATATATGCGCCATTGAACCAGCCATATAGCCAAAAGGATTTTGTTTGTTGCCTGTGAATATTATTTGTTCCGCAGATTGTAATGTTTTTGCAAGATTCTGAAAATCTTGTGCTTTTGCGCCACTGCCCACAATATACAATTTAACATCAGGACGATTTTCTTTTTGCCAAAACTTATCAAAAGCAAATAATAGAGTTTTTATATCTTTGTCAGAATCTAAACGTGAAACACATGAAAAATATTTGCCGTTTGGAATATCTGCAGATTTAAGTTTTTTCTGCATTTCTTTCAAATCTATCGGATTATATATGCGTACGGCTTTGTTTGCGTATGTTGGATAGGTTTTGATGAATTCGCGCAGAAAACTATCGCTGATTGTGACAATTTTATCGTATTGCGACAGTCCCGATATAAAATTATTTTCACGAAAATAATTCATCGAACAATGTGCCCATGTCAATTTCATTGGGCCAGATATATGTTTTATCAGTTTAGAAGAATATCCGCTGATATAGTCAATCAAAGCATCGAAATGCTTTGTATGCACACGTGGCGCCATAATAAAATTGCGATACTTTCTGTATATTCCAAACCCAATTCTTTTCAGCAATCTGCGTATTGGTTTTTTGTGGTCTTGTTTATCGAAAAAACGTGCCCAAGGATAATAAATAACAACATTTATTTGTGGATGTTGTTCAAGCCACTTTATATACACAGGTTCAATAATTGTTCGATGCGAATACAAAGTTATTTCAACATTTTTGCTTGCCAGCAGGGCGTTAATAGTATTCATCAACACAGTGCCAACGCCACCAACGCGCAAATCATACATAAAAAAAGCGATTTTCAGTTTTTGCTGTTTTTTCATCAAATAATTTTTCAACCTTTTTGATGATGCAAGTATTCTATAAAACACCGGCTATTTCAATACATTTTTACCAAATACAAAATATCGTTATAAAGACCCGTCAGTTGGGTTGCATGCAATCAGCCAAGCAGGAGGTTCATGTACAGTGAATTTATTACCGTCCCATTGAAATTTGATATATTCTGCATTTGGAATACCGTTGCGTGGATATGTGAAATTTGTAAACTGTTTTATCAAACTTTTTATAAATCCACCATGTGTTGCAATTCCAATTGTTTTGGCGTCATTATTTTTTGTGATTTTCATCATTGTATCATATACGCGTTTTGCAAGCATATTATAACTTTCACCATTTTCAGGTACAAAATCATCGCTGGTTAACAAAGCCAAAGGAACATATACAATGTCTGTGCTGTAATCAATCGGGGTATCAGGAGATGCTTCGTTCATACGTACGATTTTTCCACTAAATGCACCAAGGTTTCTTTCTTTTAACCCGTCTTCAAGTATAATTTTTGTTGGTGATTTTTCACAAACAATTTGTGCGGTTTTCAATACGCGTGATAATGGCGAAGAATAAATACAATCAAATTTTACATTAGATAATTTTTTTGCCAGTTCATATGCCTGGGCAATTCCGTTGCCGTTCAGTGGAATATCCAGCCAACCTTGAACCCGCTTTTCAACGTTATAATCTGTTTCGCCATGTCTGAAAAAATAAAAATCCCTCTTCATGATATAACCCTTTTGCGCGTTTTTATTTATATCGTTTTTTCTTTGTTTTTCAAGTGTTTTCTTGTGACTGTTCGTGCAAGTTTTAACATGGCTTGTTTGATTTTTGTAGCACGTGTTGCATGTTGGAATTTTGTAATATTCACGTGTTTATCGATATCCTGTAATGCAACTTGCATGGCATCTTCGCCTTCATTACACCTGATATCTGGTTTTAATCCGTGCAATTCATAACGATCGTGTCCTAATTCTTTATCTAAATCGCGATAATGTGTTCCAACCCTGATAACGGCGTTGCTATGTGGTAAATATATTTCTGATGACATATCCCCAAAAACCTCTGTTCCACCAGAATTATCACCGACAAAACGCACCATAGGGTGATGTCGCATAGCCAATATAAATCTTTCTGCACTGGAAGCTGTTCTTTTGTCTATCAAAATATAAATGGGTTTCATATATGCTTTGTCTTTGTTTATTGGGACAATTCCTTTGCTTGGTTGATACAATTGTGGTTCTTCTGAATCGGGTAAGTGAAGAACTTCTTTTATTTCTTTTAGTTTTTTTATTGGGGTGATTTTGTTTGCTTCCGGAGTTGTTCGAACGAATTCACGTATTGTTGGATAATTTATGACGCCACCACACAAGTAGGAGGCAAAATTATCTGTTGGACCAGAGTTGCCACCACGGTTGCCACGTAAATCAATAATCAAAGCGTTCGATTCTGGTAAAAAATCTTTACCCCAAACATTTAATCTATTTAATAAACGTTTTTCTTTTGATTCTAATTTATTAAAATTTAGTGTATTAGCTGCGACAATCGCCAAACCATTACTTTTTGTTCTGGTAACAAAAACAAATGGGTTATTAGCGATGTTTTCACCAAAAAAAGGCTGTCTGAATCTGTTTCGTGTATTTACTATGCATAAATGATTGTCAGGAATTAAATTTGGTATTTGTTTTATTTTGTTTTGTAGTTCCTTTATGCTCATTTCTTGTGCGTTGTCATAAAGGTCTTTCAACAAATCTAACACTGCGATTTGTGTGGTTGGATGATGGTACGGCCAACCAACATAACCACGTATTAATATTCTTGCAAGTGTTGAAATGTCCTTTCTTATTTCTTGCTTGGATAATATTGTATTTACGTTTTGTCTAGTCTTTGGTGTTTTTGTAATTAAATCGTCGATTGAGGAATTTTTTAACAAATATTCTTCGGTTTTATCCATGTTGTTATATAATTCCAGATATCTGGCAAGTGACATTTGGCGTAATATTTTATGGTTTGTATCTACGTTTAGTAGTTTGGCATAGTCGCCTATGGGGGCAAAATAGCATGTTTGTTTTTGACCATCTGCAGTTTCTAAAGCTATGACGATTCGATTTAATGGTTCTATGACGTGATTTTCGTTGTCTTTTTGTTCAATGACTGCGACACGCATTTGTTTTGCGATTTCTGGTTTTTGCTTTATCATTTCATCACAGAAAATGTAGAATTGCCTTTTACTGCGTACGGTAAATTTCAACATTTTATCAATTTCTGAGATGATGTTCTGTGTTTTTTTGCTGCGCTCAGAAGCCATTTTTGTGAATTTATTAAAATCATATAAGCGTTCATCTTTCCAATCAACCAGTGCCATTATTTTATATTCAGGATATCCGTCCATGCCAGGCAAAATGTGTTTGATTTTGCTATCTACAACAATTGGTGTATCAATCATGGGAATTTTTGGACGTCTGAATTGTGGGTCAATCGCATAGTAATTACCATCAGCCATTTTTACACATGGCAGGGTATGGGTAGCATAAGAATCAATCAAATGGTCTGGGTGTGTGCTGACCATTATTTTGATATCTAACTGGTCGTTCCTTGGTAACAAAGAATTTTCATAAACAAATACTTTGGCCCAGTGACCACATGAAAAAGCGTGTTGCGCGTCATGTATTTCTTTACCAGTTATTGCAAATAATTTGTCGTTATAATCCCCATTATGTTTGTTCAACATTTCTTGCTCAGATTTGTTGGATTTATAATTGTGCAAAATATTCAAAATCTTTTTTATTGTTTCTATGCGTTCTGCATCTGTTTTTTTCTGCATAATTTATCCTTTGTTTCTTGTAATTATACCAAAAAATGCGATAAAAATGAATAATTATATGCCCACAATACGATTCGTTTTGGGGCTGTGAATATATGTAATAATAGGAAAATTTTACCGCATTTTATTCCTGGTGTGATATTGAATTTTTGCCTAGTTTTTGGGGGAGTTTTACCATTCAATCGCATTCAATATCCCCATTTTATAAATCTGATTTCTAAAAACGGTATAAAGTAAATTTCCTAAACAGGAATATAATGAATGATGTCGCAACACAAAGGAGTAAAAAAATGACACATCAAGATATATGGCAAGCAATTGATAATTTCGCTTTGCAACAACAAATGTCCTGCTCGGGTCTGGCAAAGTTTTCTGGGTTAGACGCAACAACATTTAATAAAAGCAAGCGCTGGTCAAAATATGGTCAACCCAGATGGCCATCCACAGGAAGTATCGCAAAGATATTGAATTCCACAGGAAAAACTTTGGAGGACTTTATAAAATGCGTTTGCGAATAAAGATTTTTATTTACAAACAGATTTATATGGCTAAGATATGAATATGTCCACATTAAAAACAAAACTGATTTTATTGAAAGAGTTATTGGCTCTGAAGGAAGTTGTTGATAAGGGTAGTATTCAGATTGCTGCATGTGAAAACGGTATCAAAAATTCTAATCTTTCCCAAATGATTAAAGAATTAGAAGACAGATTTCATACTAAACTTATCAACCGCAGTTTTGATGGCAGTCAACCGACAAATTCAGCCCAGTTGATTTATAACGACATATGTGCCATAGAAGAATTGCTTAATAAAATCGCAGAAAACTTTGTGGATATGGAGGCTTTGTCCGGTTCAATGTCTGTCTGGACCGAAGAAGGTTTGTTCGGCAGTTTTATTCTGAAAGATTTGTCTGAATTTTATGCCAAGTATCCAAAACTGCGTTTGGAATTATTGATGCGCAAAGAGCCTGATATATCCAACATGGATATTTTAATTATTAAACCAAAATTGCATCCAAATATTCATGGAACCGTTTTGTTCAAGTTCAAGACGCATCTGAAATTTTATACCAGTAAAAAATATCTGGAAACACATGGTGTTCCAAAAAATATAAACGATTTGCTGGAAAATCACGATTTATGTATGGTTTATCGTTATATGAATTTGCCCGAATGCCAAAGCATTATAAAACGTGCCAAGCATTTGAATACTATTTCTGATTCATTGGCTTTGATATACAGATTGGTTAACGATGGCGACGGTATTACGGTATTTCCATCTTGGTTTGAGGATAGCAGTAAGAATCTGGTTTGCCTGAATGATTTAGATTTTGAATACGAAATGGAAACCCAGTGCATTTGCAGAACAGAGATTGCAGAATCACCAAAAGTTTGCGCTTTCGTGAATTTCTTTATAGATTTTTGCAAGGGCCACAACGTCCCAATTGATATATATTATTAGTTTTTTATTTGTATTGTGCCAATAAATCTTTCCAAGTTTGTGGCGCATCAACTTCATCAAAATATGTATCTAAGAATTGAACAATGGTCTTGTGTTTTTTTTCCAAACATTTGCGACCTGGTTCTGTCAAAGCCAAATTGCGCAACCGTAATACTTTTTGGAAAAAATGATGGATAACGGGGCTTTGGAAATCTTGTCTGTAACTTTCTGCGGTTAAATTATCGGCGGGCAAACAATCGGGAACAAAGAACGGGATTCCAGCACGACATTCCATGGCTCTGGTAAGGCATATCAGTCCAGACGCATCACACATATCTGCATCAGAAACAATTTTACCCTCTATACAGTTTGGTTGAATACCTTGTAATCGTTTGCTGTATCCCATGTGTTTAATAATGTCCAAACATTTGTCACAAAATTCATTATCAAACCCAGATCCAGCCAATATGCGTCTGGTGTTTGTTTGTAATCTTTCAGATTCTTCACCAAAAAGTTTATAATCATCACAGTCGTGAAGTAGGGCGGCAGCACTAACCAGTTCTCTGTCCGCATCGGGTATTTCATCACAAAATTTCATAGCGGTTTTATATACACGAAATATATGCTTGTCATCATGACCGCGTTGGTTTTGTCCCAATAATTCAGATACAGCATTTTTGATATATTCAATCTTGTTCATATGTGGTCCTCATGTTATTGCCATCGTACCACAAAAAAGTAAAATGTAAACACTCGAAATTTTATTTTTTGCTCTCTAGAATGCGCACGGATTGGCTCGGTCGGCTATGCCGATGCTGTGTGTAATAACTAAACTAGCCCGCCTACGCTGGTGCTTAATTGCGTTAAAGTGGTGACGTTTGTGTGATAAATTTTGTCTGTTGAATGCGCCGGCTACGGCGAGGCACTGAAATTTTTTAAGCCCGCACTGCGTTGTGCGGGCTAACAAATTTTCGTGGTTGGAGTGTCTTAGCATTTCTCG
>DBXG01000027.1 GCA_002309215.1 Alphaproteobacteria bacterium UBA1218
GTTTTTATATTGAATTCTTGCCAAAGGTATGACATATTTATATCCGAATTATTTATATGACTATATAAATAGTATAATAATAAAAAATAAATAAAAAACAACTTTTATTGGTGAAAAGATATGGGATTTAATTGTGGTATAGTTGGTTTACCAAATGTTGGGAAATCTACACTGTTTAATGCTTTGACACAAAGTGCCGCGGCTGATGCGCAAAATTATCCATTTTGTACGATAGAGCCAAATACAGGGCGTGTTGTTGTACCTGATGAAACTTTACATAATTTGGCGCGTGTCGCAGGGGCAGAGCGTATTATACCAACACAACTTGAAATTGTTGATATTGCTGGTTTGGTCAAGGGTGCATCTGCTGGTGAAGGACTTGGTAATAAATTCTTGGCAAATATTTTATCAACAGACGCAATAATTCATGTTGTCAGATGTTTCGAGAATGATGATATTGTTCATGTAAATGGCAAAATAGACCCTTTGTTAGATATTGAAACAATTGAAACCGAATTAATGTTGGCTGATTTAGAAAGTTTAGATAACCAAATAAAAAAACTGGAAAAAAAAGTTCATGGCCAAGACAAGAACGCAGCAAAATTACTGGCTGATGCAAATGCTATAAAATCAGGTCTTGAAAAATCAATCCCTGCGAGATTACAAGAAACAGATGCTTCGCCTTTCAATTTATTAACGAAAAAGCCGGTAATTTATGTTTGTAATGTTGAAGAATCTGCTGCTGCGACAGGTAATAAATATTCAGATATGGTGCGTGAAAAATACGGTTCTATTGCACCGGTTTTAATTATATCCAGTAAAATAGAAATGGAAATCGCACAAATAACAGATATAAATGAAAGAAAAATGTTTTTACAAGAACTTGGTTTAACACAATCAGGTCTAGATCAGGTTATTCATACAGGTTACGATACGCTTGGTTTACAGACATTTTATACTGTTGGACCAAAAGAAGCGCATGCATGGACAATTACCAAAGGTATGACCGCACCCCAGGCAGCAGGTAAAATACATACTGATTTTGAACGTGGTTTTATTCGTGCAGAAATAATTTCACCATCTGATTATATTGAATATGGTGGTGAAGTTGCTGTCAAAGATGCTGGTAAAATGAGGCTGGTTGGCAAAGAATATGTTATGCAAGATGGTGATATATGTCATTTCTTGTTTAATGTGTAAAAAATAAAAAGCCGGCTTTTTTGATAAAAATATACAAAAAGGCCGGTATTTTTTATTTGTTATTCATATCTAATAATAATTCTAATTTTTCATGTGTTTCTTTGATTTTTTCGTCAATTTCTTTGATTTTTTCAATATTTGATTCCGAATTATTCAATAAATCAGACAAAATTTGTTGTTTTTCTTGGTCTAATTTTTGGATATATTTTTGTAGTTTAAAAGAAACAATGAATTTTTCAGCATTTTCTGGACTTAAATCTGATTTTGGCGCATCTTCATCAAAATGTATATTTAATGAAGATAAAAAATCCAAATGTTTTTCAGATATCTCGGGATAAGTCTGAACAATAGATTTTATAATATTTATTGTCATAGAATCTGTATCAGGTAATTCTATTTCTGGTGTATATTTTTCTTTTTTCCATTTATGCCACTGGTTAAATTTACGCCCATTATATTCTTGTTCAATTTCATTTTGGAATATTTTATCAGTAATCTTGGATAAACACTCTTTCAAGAATTTATCTGCCTGGGTGCGACCATTTGGTGTGTTTATTAAATAGTTTTTATTCACATTATCCCATAAAAAATCAATCAAAGGGACAGCGTTATCAATGATTTTTTTCATCGCTGGTTCGCCTTGATTTTTCAATATTTCATCAGGATCTTTTCCACCAGAAACAAAAGCAAAACGAACATCAGAATTATCACGTAAAAACGGTAAAACCAGCGTACACGCCCGCATAGCGGCTTTTTGTCCTGCATTATCACCATCAAAACAAAATACAATATTACGATTTGATTTACATAAAATTGCAACATGATCTTCGGTCAAAGCGGTACCAAGTGGCGCAACAGTTTCAGAAAAACCATGATTTTGCATTTGAATTGCGTCTATTTGCCCTTCGACAACAATACTGCGATTTTGGCGGTGTATTGCATCACGTGCAAAATTAAAACCGAAAATAGTCTGTCTTTTGTGAAATAATTCTGTATCTGTTGTGTTTATGTATTTTGGTTCGCTTCCATCCAAAGAACGCCCAGAAAAAGCAACAATTTGACCATGTGCATTGAATATAGGGAACATTAATTTATCACGAAAAAAATCATACGGCCCATAGTCACCAACGCGTACAAGACCTGTGGCAACAAGTTTATCAACCTTTGTATTAGCAAATTTTGATGAAATAATATTATTTTTTGGTGCATAACCAATTCTGTATTTTTTTATCATTTCATCAGAAAAACCACGTTTTTTGATGTAATCTAACGCGACTTTGCCAATTTCTGTATACAATAAATCTTGATATATCTGTGCAGCAGATTCTGTGATTTTTACATAATTTTCCTCGGCTTGTTTTTGTTCTGGTGTTTTTTGTTTTAATTCTGGCATTTTTATACCTGCCATGTTCGCCAGTTCAGATATAGCCGTCTTGAAATCTATATTTTCAGATTTCATAGTGAAAGAAATAATATCACCATGTTCACCACAACCAAAACAATGATAAAAACCTTTTTCTTCGGAAACAGAAAAAGACGGTGTTTTTTCATTATGAAACGGGCAACATCCCCAATAATTTTGTCCTTTTTTAGTAAGGGGGATTTTGCGTCCAATAACATCAACCAAAGATAACCTTTGTCTTAATTCATCTGTAAAAGAATTATCAAACTTAGCCAACTATTTATTCTTTTTGTTAAACGATTGTTTATTTGATTTCTTGTTATTTATTAATTTTATTGCCTCATCCAGACTTGGTTTTTCTTTCACAGAAACATTTACACGATTTGATGATAAATATGGACCATATCTGCCATCTGGATAATAATAAATTGGTTTATCTGTTTCAGGGTTTTTACCTAAAATAATCGGTTCAACTTTTTTCTTTTCACCACTTAACAATTCTTTCGCTATATCCAAAGTTATTGTTTCAATATTATATTTTTTAGCGGATACATTTTTTTCACCGTTTGTGACATACGGCCCATATTTACCAATCCGAAACACAATATTTTCACCCAATTCTTTTTCTGTTTTTTCTGAACTGGCATCAAAAATATCATTTGATAATTTCATAGTATAATTACACTTTGGATAATCACTACATCCAACAAAAGGTCCAAATTTAGATAATTTTATACCAAGTTTAGAACCGCATTTTGGACATATATCTTTGCCGTCTTGAAATAAATGGTCATGCATAAAATCGTTTACTTTGTCTATAACATCTGCAATTTTGATACCACGTGCAGATTCAATCATATCGTTTGTTGGATTCCAAAAAGATTTTAGTGATGATAATTTATCTTTTATACCATTTGAAACATCGTCCAAAGTATCTTCTGTTTTTGCGGTAAAGTTAACATCAACCAAATCTTTGAAATAATTAGCCAGATAAGAAATCAAAACCCAGCCAGCAGTTGTTGGATGAAAACGATGTTGTTTGTCTTGTTCAACATATTTTCTGTCTACAATAGTACTCATAATCGTTGCATATGTTGATGGGCGCCCAATACCAAGTTCTTCAAGTTTTTTAACCAATGATGCTTCTGTAAATCTTGCAGGTGGTTGTGTAAAATGTTGTTCAGATTTTAAGGATTTTATTTCAATATTATCATTGATGTTTAATTCTGGTAATTTTACATTATCGTCATCTTTATCATCATCGTTATCTTCAATATAAACTTTCATAAAACCATCAAAAGTACGTGTCGTTCCAACACAATGGAATGTCGCATTTTTTGTATCTATATCAACAGACACAGAATCAAATTCTGCATTTGTCATTTGACACGCAATCGTTCTTTTCCATATTAATTCATACAATTTCAATTCATCGCCAGATAATTCGACCTTTTGTTCCAGAAAATGTGTAGGACGAATTGCTTCGTGTGCTTCCTGGGCATTTTTAGATTTGGTCACATATATATTTGGTGTTTTTGGAACAAATCTATCGCCATACTCTTTGGATATATATTCACGAATTTCGTTTACAGCCTCTACTGATAAATTCGTAGCATCAGTTCGCATATATGTAATAAAACCTTGTTCATATAATTTTTGTGCGGTCGCCATTGTTCTTTTAGATGAAAAATGCAATTTACGTGCAGCCTCTTGCTGTAATGTCGATGTTGTAAACGGTGCAGATGCGTGTCTTTGTGTTTTCTTTTTATCTATCTGTGAAACAATAGCATTTGTTGGTGTGTTAATAGATGATGTGATTTCATCGACCATTTTTTTATTTTCTATGGTCATACGGTCAATTTTCTTGCCATTAAACCTTACAAGGTTTGCAGAAAAATTTGTTTTATTAAAACAACAATTTGCGTCCACAGACCAATATTCAACAGGCTTGAAAGATTCGATTTCTTTTTCTCTGTCGACAACTAATTTAACAGCAACAGATTGTACGCGTCCGGCAGATTTCCCAAGGTTGCGCCACCAAAGCAAAGGCGAAACACCAAAACCAATTAAATAATCTAATATTCTGCGAACCATATAAGCATCAACCAAGTTATTATCAATTTCACGTGGATTTTTTAGTGCTTCAATTATAGCGTTTTTTGTAATTTCATGAAAAGCAACGCGATAGACAGGTTTGTCATTTATAACTTTGCGTGTGTTCAATATATCGTTTAGGTGCCATGCAATAGCTTCCCCTTCGCGGTCAGGATCGGATGCCAAATATATTGCATCTGCTTTTTTCAATTCATCAATAATCAGTTTAATCTGTTTTTCTTTGCCGGGCATTATTTGCCATTTTGGTTTGAAATCATGTTCTATATCAACACTGCCAGATTCTGGGACTAAATCACGAACATGCCCAATAGATGCAACAACACGCCAATCTTTGCCAAGGTATTTTTCAATTGTTTTTGCTTTTGATGGAGATTCAACGATAAGTAAATTCATTTTCTAAAACCCTTTGGATGATAATTGTTGATCTTTGTGGATTTGCGCATTTTGACATAAACCAAAACCAAACAGTAAAGATATCAAACTGCTGCCCCCAAAAGACATAAGTGGCAAAGGAACACCAACTGTTGGTAATAATCCCAATACCATAGAGATATTTATAAAATAATAAATGAAAAAGTTCAACATAAAACCAAAACAAATTAGTTGTCCAAATCTGTTCCTGCATTTTTTCGCAGACCAAAATAGTATTATCACAATAAATGTATAAATCATCAATAATGTAAATGCACCAATAAATCCGAACTCTTCGCCAAGCATAGTGAATATAAAATCGGTTTGTTTTTCTGGCAGGAAAGATTGCTGAGATTGGGTTCCAGACATATACCCTTTGCCAACAAATCCCCCAGAACCAAAGGCTATTTTTGCTTGATTTATTTGATAGCCTGCCCCACGTGAATCGCGTTCAGGATTTAGAAAAGTTATAATTCTATCGCGTTGATAATTATGCATCGCACCATACCAAATAGCTGGCGCGGCCAGCAAACCCAATATAAACATTATCAAAAACCATTTTTTATTCGCCCCAACAATATAAAATATACCCAAAGTTATCAGCGCCAAAGATATTCCAGTCCCTAAATCTGGCTGTAAAGCAATGAACATAAAAGGCACAATAAACATGCCAATTGGAATCAGATAATTCTTAAATTGTGATAATTCTGTGGAATTAAACCATGCAAAATATCGTGCCAAAGCCAAAACAAAAGTGATTTTTATAAACTCAGATGGTTGAATGTTTACAAACCCAAAGGATAACCAACGTTGTGCCCCACCACCAACACTGCCGACAAAAGTCACCAGAATAATCAAAATCAATGCTATAATATACCAAACATAGGCGGATTTTATCCAAAACTTTATATTAGAAAAAGAAACAACAAAAAATATTCCCATACAAAAAACAATTTTCAATAATTGTGATATTGCAAATGGAAACCAAGATCCACCACCTGCACTGAACAATACAACCAAAGATATCAACAAAACAACACACATAGGTATAAACAATGGCCATGAAAAACGTGATAATTTTTCACGAAAACTCATCATATTTGCATTAGAAACTCGTGTTGTAGATTGCATTTTACTTTAATAACTCCTTGAATATATTTGCAGTTGCACGTGCAGCGGGTGTTGATCCGCCAGCATGTTCCATTATGACGCATACAGCATATTTTGGGGCGTTTGTAGGTGCATAACCAACAAACAAACCATGATTTCGTAGATTCCATTTTAATTGTTCAGTGGTTAAAACGCCACTTTGTCTTTCAGATTTCGATATATTACGAACCTGAGAAGTGCCTGTTTTGCCACCCATTTTTTTACCATTTATATTTATTGCGCTACCAGATGCCGTTCCACCTTTCTTTGTCACTTCTTCAAGGCCGTTCAAGACAAGTTTAATGTTTTTATCTTGAATACCAAGGTTATTAAATTTTGTTTTTTTATTGTCATACATAAGATGTGGAACAACCTTTTTATTAGATGCAACACGCGCCATCATCACAGCGAGTTGTAAACAATTTGTTAAAATAAACCCCTGTCCAATACCTGAAATAATTGTATCCCCATGAACCCATGCGGAACCAATGTTTTTTTCCTTCCACTTTCTATCCGGCATAATTCCGGGCATTTCATTTATTAAAATGTTATCCATATATTTTTGGTTTAACCCAAGTTTTAATGCCATGGATTTAATAGCATCAATACCTATGCGTAAAGCAATCTGGTAAAAATATGTATCGCAAGAATGTTTAAGTGCACCGATTAAATCAACCCAGCCATGTCCGTCTTTTTCCCAGCAATGATATTTATGGTTGCCGTATTCCCAATATCCGGGACAAAATATCTTCTCGGTCGGGGTAATCGCACCGCTTTCAAGCGCAGCCAACGCAACAACAATTTTGAAAGTGGAACCTGGTGGGTATAACCCTTCAATAGTCTTATTCATAAATGGTTTTGCAACATCACCCAATAAAGACGATATATATTCATCACCATCGTCTGTCTTGAAAACATTAGGATCAAAACTTGGTGTTGATGCCATTGCTAATATATTACCATTTTCTATGTCGATAACAACACCACAGCCTGCACGATTCATCGCCAAAGAATCATATAAAACCTTTTGGACATCTTCTTTGATTGTTAGTTTTATATCTTTTCCAGGCTTTGGTGGAATAAATTGTGATTTATCTTCGCCTGTAATGCGTCCAACTGCGTTTGACACTAAAACAGTTCGCCCTGTTTCGCCAAACAAAGTGTCATTAAACTTTTTTTCAAGACCGGTTATACCTGTTGAAAAAAATGGTGCGTTTGGGACAGTTTTCTTTGGAACACCAACATAACCAAATATTTGTGCCCCTGCAGGTCCCATTTCATATACACGTGAAAAACCTGTGGATATGTGCATCCCTGGGATATTTTTAGCCGCCAATTTTGCAAGAGTATTCCAATCAGAACTTTCGCTGATTAATACAGGTTGAAACGCTTGTTGTTTTTTTATGTTGCGCCAGATTCTGGTAACTGTTTTTTCGCGTAAGTTTAATTCTTTTGCAACAGTGTCGACCAAATTGTTCAAATCTTCCGCTTCTTCTGGTATGATATAAATCCTGTATACAGCGGTATCTCTGGATATAACAGTTCCCGATTCTGATAATATATTACCACGTTTTGGCATAGTCGTTTGAACACGAAACGAATTATTTTCGCTTTTTCGTGTGTATTCTTTATAGTTGAAAACTTGCATCTGCAACATTCTTAAAACCAGAACAGAAGTCAATATTGCGCCACCTGTCAAAAACAGTGTGCTGCGTCTGTCAAAAGTGCGTGCGACTTCTGTATCTATCATTTTTCAATCCGTTTATCTAATGCTGTTATAGGTATATATAAAACACTCAACCATATAAATAACCATAAATTATTTGATATAACAACAAGATTTAACCCAGAAAACATCAATATAAAAAATCCAAAACCTATAAAAGTCATGAATAAATACAGACCGTCTTTTGATGTATGTGTTGCATCTATGTAATTCTGAAATCCGTTTACTGCATAAAACAAGCAATACAAAATTGTCCAAAACAATGGCAGATTGCATCTGTAATCAATCAAAAAACAAATAAACAAGCTGAACACAGGGAACCAATCAATCGGTTTAACAAAAGAATAAAAGAACACAGTTGTCAAAGCCAATATACCTGCTGGATTCGAGAAAGATGCAGACAGGCGCCATAAAATCAAAGTGATTAAAAATGGCCATATTTTTCTTAAAAAATAAACAACCTTGTTCATTATTGGTACGAATCTGAATTGTTATATTTTAATACCATAACGCGCGATAATTGATTTGGACGCAAGACATCAACCTGTTTTTCGTCTTTCATATTGCCGATATATATTCCAGACGGTAAAATACCACTGATATTGCTTGTCACCACACCCAAGCCTTTGCGTCCAACAAATTGTGGATCGCTGAAAAAGTTTATAAAAGACTTGTTCTTTCCGTTCCCTTGTAAAAAGCCAGAAATGTCAGAGCCTGTGATACGAACCGCAATATTTGTATCTGCGTCCATCAAAGAACGTACACGACAAAATTCAGAACCACAATCAATAATTGTTCCAACTAATCTGTTATCAAAAGATACAACGACCATACCGCGTTCAATTCCTGATTTTTTTCCACGATTTATTAAGAAAGTATTGTGATGAAACACAGAATCATCAAATTGGATGTCTGCGATTACTGTCTTGAAAGGAGATGTGCGTTGTATATCAATTTCTTTTTTCAATTTTTGGTTTTCTTCGATTGCAACTTTGCATGTATGCTGATTTGATAATGCTTCATCTAATTTTATGCGTAATTCTTTGTTTTCAGCGCGTATTTTTGATGTTTCACGAATCCAATCTGCACCCTGACCGATAATGCGTATTGGCCAAGTGATAATATCGCCAACAAAATTTGCCACTGGTAAAACAATATGTGCCAAACCGTTCATGATTGCATAGTCAGGCTTTGCAATCATAATATATATAATGAATACAGGCACAGCCACTGCTGCTAACACAGATTTCAAGATTTTTGTTAATTTATAAGATAATTTATCCTTGGTCATACGAATTACTTTAATCGCAAAAAAATCAATATTCAATAAAAACTTGATTTTTCTTTTTTATGTGTCAAAATAGCCATATCCGACATGGCAGGCATTGCCACGAGGTATATAAAAAAAGGATATAAAATGCCAAAAATGAAAACAAAATCATATATGAAAAAACGTGCGTCCATGACTGCGACTGGTAAAATCCGTGTTGCAAGAAATGCCCACAAAAAACGTCTTATGCACCAATCTAAACGTGCAAATAATGCGGGTTCTAAACCACAGTATTTAAACAAAAATATGGTGGGTCAGGCTAAAATCTTGGCTCCATATGGATTAGATTAAGGGGGCATATCATGGCAAGGGTAAAACGTGGAACAACTGTAAAACAAAAACACAAGAAAATACTTGATAGAGCGAAAGGTTATCTGGCTCGTCATCATTCTACATATCGTGCTGCACGTGAAAAAACTGAAAAAGCAGGTCAGTATGCATATCGCGATCGTCGTCAAAAGAAACGCGATTTTCGTTCGGTATGGATTGTCCGTATCAATGCTGCTGTGCGTGCTAATGGTTTAACATACAGCCAGTTCATGAATGGCTTGAAGAAAGCGGGGGTCGTTTTGGACCGCAAAGTATTGGCCCAGATGGCATATGATGCTGATAAAAACTTCAATACATTGATTGAAACTGCAAAACGATTTATTTCCTCTACTGCTAAATAACTCTTGGCGGCAGGGTTTTGTTTTGTCATAATAAGGCCGTAGAGATACGGTCTTATTATTTATCAACGGGGAATAAAATGAAAAATAAAATTGAAAATGTAGCATCTTTGGAAGATTTGCAAGCATTGTACACAGAAACGTTTGGTAAAAACGGTACAATGACGCAAAAGTTGAAAAATATGGCAAATCTGTCCAATGAAGAACGCGCAGTTATAAATGCTGAAAACACAGAATTACGTCAATTGTTCAGAGATAAACAAAATGAATTGGAAATGGCCGCATTAAATGCTAAATTGGCAACGGAAAAAATCGACGTAACATTGGACACAGAACCAAAAAATCGCGGAACAATTCATCCGCTGACGCAATCAGCAAAAGAAGTTAAAGAAATTTTTGAGTCTATGGGTTATACCATGATGTCGGGACCAGAAATAGAAGACGATTGGCATAATTTTACTGCATTAAACACCCCAGAATATCACCCTGCCCGCGATATGCAGGATACTTTCTTTTTGGAAAATGGTAATGTAATGCGAACACAAACATCTGCTGTTCAGATTCGTGCTATGGAAAAAAATGGTGCACCTATTAAAATGTTTACAATCGGCCAATGTTATCGCAAGGAACTGGATGCAACGCATTCGGTTATGTTCGGCCAAATAGAAGGTTTATATGTTGATAAAATTGAAAAAAATATAAATTTATCTGATTTGTTGGGAACAATGCGAACATTCGCATTAAGATTTTTTGGTAAAGAAATGGAATTCCGTATTCGTCCATCTTATTTTCCATTTACAGAACCATCCATAGAAATAGATATGAAATGGGGAGACAAGTGGATGGAATTGTTGTGTGGTGGTATGGTTCATCCAAATGTTTTGCGTAATTGCAATATAAACCCAGATGAATATCAGGGCTTTGCTTTTGGATTTGGTTGGGCCAGATTGGCAATGTTGAAATACGGACTAAACGATATTCGCGCATTTACTGACGGCGACATTCGTTGGTTGAAAAACAGTGGTTTTTAATAAAGGGGTAAAAAATGAAATGGTCTTATGAATGGTTGAAACAATATCTGAAAACAGATTTAACCCCTGGGCAAATCGCTGATAAATTGACAACAACAGGATTGGAAGTTGAAGATGTTGAAATCCCTGTTTTGCCGATTGCAGCCAAAATCATTGAATGTGTCGCACACCCAGACAGCGATCACTTACATGTGTTAAAGGTTGATGATGGCTCTGGTACTTTGCGTCAGGTTGTATGTGGTGCACCAAACGCACGTGTAGGATTGGTTTCTGCGCTAGCGTTGCCGGGCTGTAAAATTGGCGATATGGTTATCCAAAACGGTAAATTGCGTGGTATTGAATCCAAGGGTATGATGTGCAGCGGTAAAGAACTTGGTATCAATGATGACCACAGCGGTATTATAGAATTAGATGAAAAGAATGAGACAATTGGTCAACCAATATCCGCTTTGGCGGATTCTGCATCTGCAATAATAGAAACGTCCATAACACCAAATCGACCTGATTATTTGGCTGTGCGTGGTATTGCGCTGGATTTAAGCGCATCTGGCATTGGCGAATATATTGAAGAAAACATCAAAGAACTTGATTTGGTCCCAGGCAAACGGAAAGTTAATTTGTTGGCACCAGAAGCATGTCCGACATACAGATTCTGTGAAATACATGGAATCAAAAACGCGCCATCAAGTGATGTGATACAAAGACGTTTGCGTTCTGCGGGTATAAACCCAAAGAATGCACCAATTGATGCAACAAATTATATTTGTTATGACATGGCACAACCAATGCATTGTTTTGATGCAGATAAAATCGTTGGTGATATAACTGTGCGTATGGCAAAAGACGGTGAAAAATTCACAGATTTGTTTGGAACCGAACATACATTAAATGAAAAAGATTTAGTGATTTGTGATGATGCAGGAATATTGGCTTTGGCTGGTGTTGTCGGTGGTGACAGGGCTTCTACAACAGACGAAACCAAAAACATCATTTTGGAATCTGCTTATTTTAATCCTGTATCTGTTCGTAAGTCTTCTAAGAAAATTGGTTTATCAACTGATTCTTCATACAGATACGAACGTGGCATAGATCCAAATTTATCAGCCAAGGCATTAGCATACGCTGCAAAAATTATAATGGATTCATGTGGTGGTAAAATTGTCAATGTTTCTGTTGCAGGTCGTGCGTCCTATACACCAGAATCAGTGCGTTATAACCCATCGTTGTTCGAACAAAAAACAGGTGTTAAACTGGACACAGAAATACAAAGAAAGATTTTAACAGATTTACATTACGATATTAAAAACACTAAAAATGGTGATTGGATGGTGACACCTATTTCATCACGCGTTGATGTTGTAATACCTGAAAACATAGTATCTGATTTAATTCGTATTTATGGTTATGACAAAGTTGGATTAGATTACGTTCCAGAAAAAACTGTTCCGGCGGATCATAATGATATGAATATATCGTTAAAAGAAAAATTGGCATCTCTGGGTTTGAACGAATCAATTTCGTTTGGTTTTGGAAACAGCAAAATAGAACAAATTTTAACAGACAAACCAATTGTTAAGATTGCTAATCCTATTGTTGTGGATATGGATACAGCGCGTAATATTTTGTTGGAAAATATGTTGGTTGCTGTGGCGAACAATGAAAAACGTGGTTTTGTTGATATGAATATGTTCGAATTTGGACCCGTATTTGACGGTGATAAACCTGGCGAACAACATACTTCAATTTGTATAGTGCGCACAGGTTCTACATCGCCAAAACATTGGCAGAAACGTAATCGCCCTGTTGATATATTTGATGTCAAGGCTGATTTAGTGTCTTTGCTTGGTGCACAAAAATACACAATTGATACTGCAAACGCACCAAAATGGGCGCATCCATACAGATATGGTGCTATTGTTCAGGGTAAAAAGGTCTTGGCACAATTTGGACAACTGCATCCATCAATTGCGAAACAATTGCATATCAAAACAAACGTATACATTGGATTGGTTGAAGATATCGAAAATCTGCCAAAAAATCCAAAGCATAAAAAAATCCCAATGACAGATTTTATGCCGATAACACGTGATTTTGCGTTTGTGGTTGATAAAGATTTTGAATCTGGAAAAATAATATCAACTGCACTTGCAACAGATTCATGTGTTGCTGATGCTGTTGTTTTTGATTCGTTTGATATGGGGGACGGTAAAAAGTCGGTTGCTTTTACAATCACAATTTATCCGGATCATAATATGAACGATGAAGAATTGCTAAAGATTCAAGATGCGATTATCAAAAACATAGAATCAAAATGTGGTGCAAAATTGCGTGCATAATTGGTAATATAAAAAATAACGAAAACACCGGCAAACTTGTCGCGACGTAGCGAAGCGAAGACGGATGCCGGTGTTTTTTATATGTTTTTATCTGTGGAATTACACCATTTTGCAACTGGGCAATTTGTGCAATTTGGTTTGATTGCCTTACATGTATATCGACCATGTAAAACCATTACATGGTTTACAAATTCATGATATTTTTGTGGGATAATTTTTAATAATTTTTCTTCCACTTTTTCGGGGGTGTTGTCTTTGTCATCAACCCAACCAAATCGGTGTGATAAACGAAAAACATGAGTATCAACACCAATATTTGGTGCGTGCCATAAAACATTCATAATTACATTTGCAGTCTTTTGCCCGATTCCTGATAATTTCATCAATTCATCACGATTATGGTATTTGTTTGGGAAACAATAGTTTATATCATCGCTTTTATCAGACTTTAATTGTTTTGATAATTCAATAATGTTTTTAGCCTTGTTATTGAAAAAAGAAATAACCCGAATATGTTCTTTCAACTTATCAATACCAAGCGCCAGCATTTTATCGGGGGTCGGTGCAATTTGGAAAAGTTTTGGTGTGACTTCATTTACTTTTTTATCTGTTGCCTGGGCAGACAAAATTACGGCCACAGCAAAAGTAAATTCATTTATTGAATATAATTCTGACCGGATATCCATATTCAATGTCGGACAGACATTTGCAAAATAGATATCCGGTGTCAAAGTTATATTTTTCTTAGGCATTTGCTTTTTCAATATTGATTGACAGGTTATAACCCTCAATTTCTTTGCTGAATTGATCTGCTTCACCAAAATTCAGTTCAACAATCAAAGCATCATGCATAATGCGTTTTTTATGCGCCTCAATCGCATTATGTAGCGCTATTTCTGTTGTATACGTCAGTTTTATTCTGTCAGATACATCCAATCCTGCAGCCTTTCGTGAATCTTGGATAAAACGTAAAGCGTCATTCACCAAACCTTCTGCTATCAGTTCGCTGTTTGTTTCTGTATTCAATACAACGACGGCTGTATTGTCTGGAATTGCTGCGCCAGTAATACCATCTTTGACAGTCAAACGATTTTCGTATTCATCAGGATTCAGAACATGTTCGCCAACAATCAATTTGTCGCCTTTGATTTCATAATCACCACGTTTAACAGTTGGTATTATATCTTTTAATGCACCGCCCAATCTGGTACCTATTTTTGGTGTGATTAGATATACAAATGAATCTGCAACATTGTGAATATCTGCGATGAATTTAACGTTTTTCACGTTTAATTCGTCTTTGATGATATCTGCATAATCATGCATATCTGCGCCAGCAATAGCCACGTCCAACAAAGGCAAACGATTGCGTAGTTTATATTGTTCGCGTAACTGTTTTCCAACAGATACAATTTCTTGGACACGACGCATATCATTAACTATTTTTTCATCAGTCTCGGTCGCCTGTGGCCAGTCTTGTAAATGAACAGATTCTTCACCGGTTAAATTCTTGAATATATATTCAGAAATAAACGGTGCAAAAGGTGCCAAACATTTACAGAATGTTGTCAGCACATAATGTAATGTTTCAAAAGCGCTTTCGTCTTCGTCCCAGAATCTGTCACGATTACGACGAATGTACCAGTTGTTTAATATATCCAAGAAACGAACAAATTCTTTGATTGCAACATCTGGTTTGTATTCTTCCAAAGCAGATGTTGTTGTTTTTATCAATTCATTTAATTCTGCCAAGATGTATTTGTCTAGCAAATTGTTAGATGTTGGTTTGTTCTTTACAGTGATATTTGCGGCATTCGCATACAAAGTAAAGAAATGATATGCGTTCCACAATGGTGTCAAAATCGTTTTGATTGTATCATTGAAAACCTTGCCTTCTTTATCAATACACAAAGGTTCTGCTTTCATAAAATTACTACCTTGGATGTATAAGCGAATTGCGTCTGCACCATATTTTTCAAACGCAAAACTTGGGTCAGAATAGTTATGTAAAGATTTAGAAAACTTGCGTTTTTGTTCATCTAAAACCATACCATTAGCAGATACAACCTTGAATGCAGGCTTATCAAACAAAGCAACCGCCATAACCATCAAAGAATTGAACCAACCGCGTGTTTGATCTTGCCCTTCGATAATATAATTTGCAGGAAAAGTCTTCTCAAACTTGTCAACATTTTCAAATGGATAATGTAGTGATGCAAATGGCATAGAGCCAGATTCAAACCAACAATCCAAAACGTCGGTTATTCTGTGCCAGCCGTCTTTTGTTAATTTATCCAATGTTGGACGATGCAAATCGTCAATCTTTACACCAAAGAAATCTTCCATTTCTTTGATTGAACCAAAGATTTTATATTCGCTGTCTTTTTCCCAAATTGGTAATGGAACACCCCAGAAACGATTTCTAGAAATACCCCATTGACGTTCATTTTCAATCCAGTCCATAAAACGATTTCCTGCAGATGTCCATTTTGTTTCGGTTTTGGTTATTTCAACCAATCTGTCACGAATTTTTGGAACATCAACATACCATGCGTCTGTTGCGCGTTGAATCAATTTTTCATGACTGCGTGGCCCAAACGGATAACTGTGTTTATGTTGTTCTTTTTTTACCAAAACACCATTTTCTTTCAACCAATCTATGACTTTTGGATTGGCTTCGAATATATTTTGACCCGCCCAATCGCGCACAGTATTATCAAAATTACCGTAATCATCAACGTTCAAAATCACCGGAAATTTTGCATCTATTGCCTTGGCTGCAAAATAATCTTCTTCACCAAATGCAGGCGCAATATGAACGATACCTGTTCCATCGCCATCAGACACATAATCCGCAGAAATCACCGTATACAGATTTTTATTTTCTTTGCTTATGTTCGTATAATAATCAAATATCGGTTTATAATGTAAGCCGACCAATTCTGCGCCCATTATTTCACCCAACTTTTCAGAATTCGCAAAGATTTTTTCGTATGCGCTTAAACGGCTTTCTGCCAAGACATAAACATGTCCATCATCATGTTTCATGCGAACATATTTCATGTTTGGGTTAACCGCCAAAGCAGAATTCGCAGGCAAAGTCCATGGCGTTGTTGTCCAGGCGATCACCCTGTCCCCATTTTCTAACCCAAACCAAATTGTCACAGTATCATCGACCACGTCTTGATATTCGCTGGACGCTTCGCTGTTTGATAAAACAGTCCCAAGTTTCCAATCATATGGATTGACCTTGAAATCTTTATAAAGCAAACCTTTGTCATATAATTGTTTTAATGCCCATATTACAGATTCCATATAATTTTTATCCATAGTGCGATAGCCATAATCATCACCACCATCAACCCAACGACCAATACGTTCTATGTAAAATAGCCATTCGTTAGTGTATGTCATAACATCTTTTTTGCACATATCACAGAAAGCATCAATTCCATCATTTGCAACGATATCTTTTGCGGTTTTACCTTGTTTTTTTTCAACCGAGTTTTCAGCAGGTAATCCATGGCAATCCCAACCCAAAGCACGTTCTACATATTTGCCACGCATAGTCTGGAAACGCGAAACCATATCTTTGATAGAACTGACCCCTAAATGTCCCAAATGTGGCAAGCCGTTTCCAAACGGTGGACCGTCGTAGAAATTGAAAGGTTCACCCATCTTGGTTTTGTTCAGAGATTTATGAAAAGTATCATCTTCGCGCCAAAATTGTAAAACTTCGTTTTCCAGTTTTGGAAAGTTCGCTTTTTGTTCGGTTTTTGTATATGCCATGGTTTTATGCCTTTTTGTATAAAAAATGGCGCCTAATGCGCCCCAGCCACCGCCAAAGCGCAGTGTCCGTCATTTAATAATAATTATTGCTTTTTTGTTCATGTCCACATTTATACAATGTTTTTTACAAAAAATCAAGTTATATACGATAAAACTTGAAAAAATACAAAGGTTTGTTTATACTGTCGGGGCAAGCCGGTGTAGCTCAGTTGGTAGAGCAGTGCATTCGTAATGCAAAGGTCGTAGGTCCGACTCCTATCACCGGCACCACCCTTCGCGTCTGCGACGCTTCGGGTGGCAGGCCATCCAAGCGGAGAAGATACCGCGAAGGAGTGCCACACGAAGTTTTAACGAAGTGTGGCTGAATGGCGAAGCACACAATTAAGAAAATCGAGTGCCGCGCCGTAGCTTTTGTATTCAACGCAAAATTTTTATTTTTTCCGATACTTTGTCTTTGATATTAAGTGCCAGCGAAGGCGGGCTTAAATTTTTTTACTTTCCTCACTTTAATTTACGTAAAACAACCATTATGCCTGCGGGGGTCATGCCTGGGATTCTGGATAATGATGCGATTGTTTCAGGTCTGGTTTTTGTCATTTTTTCAATCAATTCATTTGTTAAACCCGGCAAAGATTTATAATCAAAATCACGTGGTATTTTCAATTCTGCATCTTTTTTATAATTTGCGATTTCGCGTTCATTTCTTGCGATATATCCCGCATAAAATTTATCATTTTCAATCGCTGTGTTTTCACGCAATTGTTTTATTTTATCATGTAATTCTTTTGTGATTAAACCCAAAGATTCTGCCATGTCACCCAATCTTAATATTGCATTATCAG
>DBXG01000042.1 GCA_002309215.1 Alphaproteobacteria bacterium UBA1218
TCTTTATCACTTAATACCTCTGCCCGTTCGATTGCTGGCAAATCTAGTACAGAAAAGCCCGCTATACGCAACACATTCAGCATACGTTGCGCACAATAATCAAAACAGCGCTGTTGCGCAGGCAACAATTCTATAAATCCAGTCAAAGGTTTTGTTGGTTTCAAATCCATTTTTTCCACCCCTTGGTTAAATCAGTAAATCTATATCGTTTTTATAACGACAATTATATCATAAAAAATATAAAAATGCTAGAGACACACGCCACACGCGGCGTGATGTAAAAAAGATGAAAAAGATACAAATTTGTTAGTCATCATGTTTTAATTATACCAGTTCTTTTCTATTTTGCAACAAATTCTGATACAACTTAGAATAAGTTCCCCACCCATGGCGGGGAACTTACTCTCGTTCTTGAAACACCTCCTTCCCCAGCTACGTCGATACCCCCCCAAAAAGTGAGAATTGCTATATTACTGAAAAATAAAAAGTCCCCTTTTTTTGAGGGGACATAATTATCTGCGCATACCGACGGTAAACTCATCACCCCAATCAGCGATCTTTTGTCCGCCAACTGTGCAATTCAACGCATCAAAACCCTTTTCAACTTGGCTTTTCTTGATTAACACACCGGATACAACACCACCAACTGTGCCCAACACTACACCCGCAGTCAAATCAGATGCCAAACGCACACCATTAAACGAACCATCGGCATTTTTCCAAACACTTTTATCAGAATCGGTCTTCTTGAAAAATTCAGCCAATCTATCACGCGCTGCACTAATTTTTTTAGAATCGCTATCAGCACTCTTTTCTGCACCAGCTACAGCCCTATCTGACGAACCCAGTGTTGTTCCAACAGAACCGTCACTAAAATTGACAGACGCCACCGAATTACCCTTGCATATACGATCAATTGTATCTTTATATTTGGTTTCTATTTTTCTGGCTATTTTTTCTGCATCGTCATTTTTATCGATTTTAAGATTATCTACCCTGAAAGAGCCAGTCTTTCCGTTATCACACCTAACTGTGATATCGCCTACAAATTCACAATCGCCATTTTCACACACTGTCCCCTGGGGAACATTACACGTTTCACAAAAACATCCGACAAAAGCTTTACCACCACTCATTTTGACAACACTGCTCGACTTTAACATTTTGTTAGCCTCGGTATAATCAACAATTTTTGGCTTGCAGACTCCGTCCCCTGCACAATTTTTTTCGCATTTTTTCATTGTCTCTTCTGCAGAATAACAATAACCTAAAATACGCGCATTTTGTTCTTTGGAAACATCATACTTGCTTTCAAATACTAACGGCATAAAATGACCATCTGGGCACGCTCTGGCAACACAACGCAATTCGCCATTATTAAACTTTTTGCACACACCATCTTGTCCTGCGCCATTTCCGTTTTGTTCACATTGTTGATTTATCTGTTTACAACTTGGTTTCAATTCGACATTTTTATATTTAATCCAAGGGCAGACATCGTCATCACTGGACATTAAACCAGATTGCACAGGTGTTGCAGAAGAATCCTGGGCAACAATGCCTCCAAAAATAACCACCACAGATAAAACAGAAATAAACTTTTTCATGCTGTTACCTCTTTATTCAGGCACATTGTACTATAAAAGAAACAAAAAACAACTTTTTTTGATTTACATTTGTTTTGTGATAAAACAGCCCACATCTGTGGGCTGTTTATATTTATCTGCGCAAACCGACACTGAATTCATCACCCCAATCGGCAACCTTCTGACCATTGATAGTGCAATTTAATGCATCAAAACCCTTTTCAACTTGGCTTTTCTTGATTAACACACCAGATACAACACCGCCAACCGTGCCCAATACTACACCCGCAGTCAAATCAGATGCCAAGCGCACACCATTAAACGAACCATCAGCATTTTTCCAAACACTTTTATCAGAATTCACTTTGCTGAAAAACGCATCAAGATTTGACTTTGCCTTGGTTAATCGCTCTTTCTTTTTGAGTTGTTCCTCGGCATCTTCTTGTTTTGATTGCTGTTGCGCATACGAATTGCACAAACCGTAACTTTTTACAATTGCCTGAATCATGCTCATATTCGAATAGAAACGATCGTTAAACTCCTCACATGTCAACCCTTGTAAATCTGTATTGTTTATCAATGCACCATTCATATTAACCCCATATCCCCCACAATCAACAGTGGCATTAAATCCGAAAAAACATCTTCCGTTTGTTATTTCTGCTTTCAAAGCCACACATCTTTTACCGTCCCATTTTGTGTCTTGGTCATAACAGGTACAAGTTCCGTTCCTTTCGTCTCCTGTCCATTTTGTTAATACCCCAGCATCACAGCACGCTTTGCGTTCCGCTGATGGATTTTTCAAATTCTTGCACAATATTCTTGTTGTGGTTTCTTCCTCTTTCTTCTTAGATTCTTGTTCTCTTTTAGCCTCTTCGACCTTTTCTTCTGTTACCTTTTTATTCTCCGCATTTCTACAACTATCATCCGTGCACGGCCCAGATACTTGATTTGTAACATCCTCAACGACCGCGTTTGAAGTGCCAGAAGCATTGTTGGCCGTTTCACCTTGACCAACGACACTATTGTCTTTATTATTCAACACCTTTCCGTCGTTTACGTTATTGCCTGTCTTGTTACCGTTTGACGATTCGTCTTCTAATTTACCATAATATTTATGCGCGTCTTGGTTCACGTACCGAATGACTTTACTAGAATAAAAGCAAAAATCTTCTAAATCGCCAGAATACCAGTCTGCCCCTAAGACGCTACCTTTATTTATATGTCCGTTGTTAACATATATATTATTCTCTTTATTAAACTCACCCACAAACAAATATTTACTATTTGAAGTAGGAATTTCTGGACATTCTCGAATATTACTCATGTCTGTCGCAATCCACCGATCGTCCCACCCAGTACTACATTGAAAAAACTTTTTTGTTTGAGCTTTGTTTCCTATATAAGGTTGCTCATAACCATTAATATAAACATACGCGTTATTCCAACAATGATCCAATTCTTTATTGCCGTCCCCACATTCAAAAACGGGACCGCCTTCGTTATACCCTGTCCTATTCAAATATAAATATTCATCCGATAAATCCAATGTGTTATCACCAGTATCTTGACGGGGACCGCAAAAACTATTGCTACGAGCCATAACGTCCATAGTACCAAAAAACATGCCAACCAAAACAATCGACGAAAACAAGACATATCTTCTCATGATTTTCCCTCTTAATCTATTTCTTTCATTTTATCATAACACACACACTAAAAAAAGCGTTTTTTATTAAAAATATGTATGCAAATTGCAACCGTTTTGGTTCAGCCATCTTTTCGCCCTTTCCACACCAAAGCCATATAACTTTGATACAGTTGCCCAAAACTCAGGCGAATGATTCATATGTTCACGATGCGCCAATTCATGCATTACTACATATCGCATTACTTCATATGGTGCGAAAGCCATTCGCCAAGAAAACGACATATTCCCGTTTGATGAACACGATCCCCAACGTGTTGTTGTATCACGCAAAGAAATATTTTTGGGCCAATACTGTTTTGGTGTCGTTTTGATAATACTTTTTATTTCCATCAATAATTCAGACTTTATAAAATCACGCACACGCCGTTCGAACATATCAATTCCGCCACCGATACATAATACTGTTTTATCATCGTTCATATATTTGTTCGACCGCATGCCTGAATCATGTACCAGCCTGACCGTCCGTCCCAAAAATTCGATTGTATCATTTGGTTTCAGATGTTCTTTGCGTGGCGCACGCGCAAAAATACTTTCTATCCATTTACGTTTAGATTCTAAAAACCTCATAACAAAGGCGGTTGATGTCAGCCAAGGTTTAGATATATGTATTTCCAAATTTGGTGCAGTTTTTGGTCGCAAAGTCACATTACGTGCACCGCGTCGTGTCTCTATGACAACAGGAACCTGACACCCCGACGACAAAGTAAAGAAATTATCAGACGACATTATTTTATATACTGCTTTATTTCACTAATAATTTTATCTGGATTAAAACCGTATTCATTATACAAAGTATCCGCATCACCAGACGCACCAAAAGAATCAATTCCAATTACGGCATCTGCAATCTCGAACCAATTTCCTGGCGCAGCCGCTTCGATAGCAATCACGCATCCGCGCAAGATTTGGTTTTTGTATTTATCGTCTTGGTCATTAAATACTTTCATATTTATCATAGACACAACCTGAACATTTCTGAAACGTGACGCAATATCCACAGCCAATGGAACCTCACTACCCGTTGCTATGATAGTTGTTCTTGCACTGCCTGATTTCGCAGAATAAATTACATAAGCCCCACGCGACAAATCCGCATCAGTTGGTGTTGGAATCTGTCTGAATTTTTGACGCGATAATATAATCGCAGACGGATGTTCTGTATCCGCAATAGATACATTCCAAGCGTATGCAACCTCTGTCATATTACAAGGGCGATAAACCATTAAATTCGGTATTAAACGTAATGATGGTAACTGTTCAATTGGCTGATGCGTCGGTCCATCTTCGCCAACACAAATACTGTCATGCGAAAAAACATATATGACCGGCAATTTAGACAAAGCCGCCAAACGAATCGCAGGTTTCATATAATCGCTGAACGCCAAAAATGTAGAACCCACAGGTCGCAACCCACCGACACAGAGCCCGTTCATTATTGCACCCATTGCATGTTCACGAACACCATAATTGATATAATTTCCATCAAAATGATTTGTGCTTATAACTTTTGACGCACTGGTTTTAACACGTGTGTTATCTGCCAAATCTGCCGACCCAGTTATTAAATCTGCACCCTGCTTCATCAACAAATCAAGATATATTCCAGACAATTCACGTGTGGCAATACGTTCTGGGGTCTTTGGCAAACGCACGCGATTCAATACGGACACAGCCTTGCTAGTTTTTGCGACTGGACGTTCTGAAACAATCGACCATAATTTCAATCCATCATTATCTTGGTTTTTAGAAATCAGACCCAACATCTCACTTTCTGACAAACCAAAACCATGTGCCTTTGGTGTATTTGCCACAGATGAACCACGTCCCAAAATATTTTTACATTGTATAAACACCGGCATCGTAGATTTTGTTGCACGATCCAAAGCACGTTCAATTGACGCAATATCATCACCGCGCATAGACATTACGTTAAACCCCATCGCACGCATACGCGCATTGACATCAATATCAGTCTGCGCAACCCCATCTATGCTGATTTTATTATCATCCCACAAAACAATTAAATTGTTCAGATTCAATCGACCCGCCAAAGCCATCGATTCGAACGATACACCCTCCATCAAATCGCCATCTGAACACAAGCAATATGTTTTCGCACGAATACCGCGTATTTTTTGGGACAGCGCCAAACCGACCGCATTACCAACACCCTGCCCCAAAGGACCAGTTGTTGCATCAACACCATCAATTCCATATTCTGGATGTCCGGGCAAACCGTTGAACTTTCTGAAACTGTGCAAATCACCAACATTATATCCAGACAATTTCAACACAGAATATAACAAAGCGCCACCATGCCCAGCCGATAAAACAAATCTATCGATTCCACGACGCAAATAATTTGCAAAAATACATGTGATTATCTCAGCCGCATCCAGCACAATTCCAACATGCCCACTTTGCGCAGATAATATAGCCCCCAGCGCGGTTGCACGCACTGCATTAGACATCTGTTGTAATTGTTTGGCATTAAACTTCATTTTATGATATTATATCACAAAGAAAGGTGAAATAAAATGCTAAAAATATGGACAGATGGAAGTTGTTTAGGTAACCCAGGCCCAGGCGGATGGGGCTTTGTAGCCACAGACGGAATACATACCGCACAGCGTTCTGGTGGCGAAAAAGACACAACGAATAACAAAATGGAATTGACTGCAGTGATTCGGGCTTTGCGTGCCGCACGCAAACACAATGAATTGGAAATTCATACAGACAGCCAATATGTTAAAAACGGTATGCAATCTTGGATAAAAAATTGGAAGAAAAACAATTGGAAAACCGCAGATAAAAAGCCAGTTAAAAATCAAGAATTATGGCAAGAGTTGGATGAATTGGCTTCCAAAATAAAAATTCATTGGGTTTGGGTCAAAGGACACGCCGGCGAAGAATTTAATGAAATGGTTGATACATTGGCACGAACCGCCGCCGAATCGTTTAAGTAAAAATAAAACCCTGAAAAATTCAGGGTAATTTTTTATTTTGTTATGACATTGGCATCTGATAGTTTTTGTTTCTTATCATTATAACGTGTCAAAAGATGCTCATATAGATGCCCTTGTACTATTGCCGACCCATACTTTCCTGCTATATCAAAAACATTTTTACCAGCTTTATTCACTATATCTAAATCTATGTCGCAATGTGTTAATAAATAATATTCTATATCATTACGATTATTTTCTACAGCAAACATTATT
>DBXG01000032.1 GCA_002309215.1 Alphaproteobacteria bacterium UBA1218
TCCGCCGTAATGGCGGTTTTAATTTTATATTTGTTTTTCTTCTGAAACATAATCAGGTTGATATATTTCAACATCACGTGTCATTGCGATAAATTTCTTTGCACGTTGTGGAACCAATTCAGAAACAGGTATTTCTTGTAATTCCTTTATCGCGTCTGCCACAGATTTAGCCAACAATTCCATTGTTGTTTGCCAATCCATATGCGCGCCACCCGCAGGTTCAGAAATTATTTTATCAATAACATTTAATGATGCCATATCACGCGCAGTCAATTTTAATGCGGTTGCTGCCTGAGCCTTATACTTATTATCTTTCCACAAAATACTGGCGCAAGATTCAGGCGCAATTACAGAATAAATTGCGTTTTCTAGCATCATCACGCGATCGCCTGTACCAATTGCAATTGCCCCGCCAGAACCGCCCTCACCCACATTGACTGCTATGTATGGTGTTTGTATCTTCAGTCCAGTCGCGATACTTGAAGCCACAGCCTGAGATTGACCACGTTCTTCGGCAGCGCCACCAGCAAATGCGCCCGCAGTATCAAACAACGAAATCAGTGGCAAATTAAACTTTTCAGCCAAACGCATTAAACGTTGGGCTTTACGATAACCTTCGGGATTTGGCATACCAAATCTGTGTTTTTGACGGGTTTCGATTGTACGACCTTTTTCCTGACCGATTATAACTGCCGGAATGCCGTACCAATAGCCCAAACCGCCACACATTGCCGCATCTTCGCCAAAGCATCTGTCGCCCGCCAGATATGACCAATCATCAACAATTCCGTTGATATAGTCCAAGAAGTGCGGACGATTTTCATTACGCGCTAATAATACTTTATCATATTCTGGGGTTTTGCCCATATCGCGCAACTTTTTAGAACTGTCATTTTTCGGTGTTTTGACGTCTATGACCTTTGGTTCACCAGGTTGTTTAGTTAAAACACGCAATACGCGCGCCAAAGAATCTTTCAATTCAGCGCGTGGCACGACAATATCAACCATGCCATGTTCATATAAATAGTCTGCTGTTTGGAAATTAGACGGTAATTTTTCATGAATATTTTGTTCAATAACACGACGACCAGCAAATCCAACACGTGCGCCAGATTCAGCAATATGAATATCACCCAGCATAGCAAACGAAGCTGTTACACCACCAAAAGTTGGGTCTGTTAAAATAATAATGTATGGCAATTTGTTTTCGTGCAATTTATTCACAGCGACAGTAGTACGCGCCATTTGCATCAATGATAAAATATTTTCCTGCATACGCGCGCCACCACTGCAAGTGACCATAATAAACGGATTTTTCAATTCAATTGCATGTTCAATACTTGCAACAATTGCGTCCCCTGCTGCACGTCCCATAGACCCCATCATAAAATCGCCGTTCATAACGCAAATTGTTGTATCAATACCGGCAACTTTACCGTCTGCCGTAGCAATTGCGTCATTAAAGCCTGTTTCTTCGCGTGCTTCTTCCAATCTGTCTTTGTACGCGACACGATCAACAAAATTCAATGGGTCGTCAGTACTGACTGGTAAATCATATTTATCCCAATAAATGCTGTCGAACAATAAATTAAACCGCTGTTTTGGTGTCATTATAAACGCACGACCACAACGCGGACATACATAGTGATTGTTTCTGTAATCTTTATAATAGACCAAACGACCGCATGCTTCGCATTTAATCCACATCAATTTGCGAACGCGGTCATATCTGTCGCGATCACGATTTTTTATTCCAGAAGCCATATTTTATCCATTCATTTTTTTGGTTAATTCGCGACTTGGCTTGAACAAAATAGTCTTGCCAACATCCAAATGCATCATTTTACCAGTACTTGGGTTATAGCCAGTCTTGCTCGCACGTTTTCTGGATTGAAAAACGCCAAAACCACGAATTTCGATTCGGTCATCGCGTGCAACAGCCTGTTTCATATCATCTATGACCTTTTCCAACATGGCACTTGCATCTACCTCGCGCATACCCTTGAATTGTACTTGCAAAGTTCTTGTAACATCAGAACGTTTCATTTATAAATCCTTTGGTTTAATCGTTATTACATATAATGATATCATATTTTACGAAAAATAAAGTTTTTTCTTATTACTGTATTATAATGCACTATAAACCGATTTCCAACACACAAAATTAAAGCATTGCAATTTAATTTGATTTATATATAATTTGCATGCGTGGAGATATGGCAGAGCTGGTTGAATGCGCACGACTCGAAATCGTGAATACAGGCAACTGTATCGAGGGTTCGAATCCCCCTATCTCCGCCATAAAAATTAAATGGTCTTTTAACCATTTTATTTTTATTATGGAGATATAGCGATGAGAACAATCGAAACGAGGGTTCGACCCGCAGGCGAAAGGCAGACGCGAGTATGCCGATGAGCAAAGCGAATGAGCCAAGGGAGTGAAGCGTAGCGGAACAATCCCCCTATCTCCGCCATAAATATTATTGAGCCAGGGGACTATTATGGAAACACTTACCCAGATTGCAAAACGTTTAGGTATAAAACCAAACCCAAATATAACTGATGAAGAGTTTATGCAAATAGACAACCAAATAAGAACCGAATTACGTCGTATAGCCCCAGATTATGAGATAAAAGACAACAAATATAATGGTGGCTTCTATACAGAAAATGAATTGTATGATGTGATATACACATTGCGTAAGTCCCACCCGTTAAAACAAGCCCACAAATTTAACAAACTTTTATTAGATAGAAACATCAAAAAAATTGAACAAGTTCCAACATCAAACGGGGTAGACGTTTTTTGGCAATCGGTTTTTTGTTTTCATTCTGCAACACCAATCGGACAACACTCGGCAGAACGTTTTCAAGTTGATATAAAATTAGACGATATCAATATACCAAGTGTTTTTACTGAATTAGATTCATTTATTCTGAAATATAAATCATCGTATAAGATATACCCAAAAGAAGACCGAACAGACACTTTGAATGTATATATGACAACGCCTATAACACCAAAAATAGCAAAAGAATTTTATGAAATTGTAAAAGATGTTTTAAACGATAAAAATCATGCATTGTTGGATGGATATCCTATTACAATGGATGGCAAAGAAATCCAAGGAATAAAGTTTGCACCAGAATCACATACTACAAACAATGAAGGCGGCGAAACCGCACTGGAAAGAAGAAAACGTTTTAGTCGGTTGTTTCAAGGACAAAACATAATAAAAATGCAAAACTTACTAGTAAGACCTGCTCCATCATCTGTGGGTTATTTGGCAGCAAAAGCCCAAGAATGCGATTTAATATACTATTTAATTGGTCGCGAAGGGCAAAATCCTATTCAACTGGGCAATCAATTTGGAGAACCTGGTAAGGCATACACAAAAACCTCGTTGGATATTTCTGACAAAACAAATAATCATTCATTATTTGTAAAAGGTATCTTGAACAAGATAAGCGGTTATACATCAAAATCATAAGATTTTACAGATTTTACAATTGCGTCGACCAATTTATTTTGATGTGTATCTGTTTTCAACAGTTTTTCTTCGCCTTTGTTTGATAAATGTCCCAATTCAATCAGTGCCCCAGGGACAGTTGAACGCAATACTGCGAATGGCGCATGGCGGACAGCAGGCCCACGTTGTTGTTCAATTTTTGCGTTATTAAAGCATTTTGCGCAACTGTTCGCATATTCTTCACTTAATTCTGCAACAGCATGTTGTTGCAAAGACGATAATGCGACACGAATATCTTTGGAAAACTGTTCAAATCCATCAACATCAATTTTATCTGCCGCGTTTTCTGATTCAGCTAGTTTTTGTGCTTCTTCGTCAGATGCTTTTTCAGA
>DBXG01000010.1 GCA_002309215.1 Alphaproteobacteria bacterium UBA1218
TAACACGAATACATGAAAGACCACCCCGTCCGCTTTCGCTCCGCTACAGCGAGACACCCCTCCGCAGGAGGGGAATTACTCTCGTGCTAGGCTGGTACTGGTTCTCCTCCTGCGGAGGAGTACCCGCAAGGGGGAGGTGGTCTTTGATTCCAGATAATGCGAATACATGAAAGACCACCCTGCCGNNGCACCCCTCCGCAGGAGGGGAACTTTCTGCTAGAGAAAAATAAAAAAACCGCCGGGGTGGCGGTTCTTTGTTTGTAATTTCGGCAATCGATTAACGTTTGCTGAACTGAGTAGAACGACGAGCCTTGTGGAAACCATAGTGCTTACGTTCAACAACACGACTATCACGTGTCAAGAATCCAGCTGCCTTTAACGCTTTGCGTAATTCTGGTTCTGCTTTTTCCAATGCTTTGGAAATACCATGTTTTACTGCACCAGCTTGGCCAGATAAACCACCGCCAGATACCATTGCGACAACGTCATATGCGCCATCACGTTTTGTCACATCAAATGGTTGTGCCAAAATCATTTGCAACACTGCACGTTTGAAATAATCTTTCATAGCAACGCCGTTTACAACCATATTACCCTTGCCCGGCATCAGATATACACGTGCAACAGAATCTTTACGTTTTCCAGTTGCGTATGTTGCACCAGACAATTTTGTTGTTGCAACTGTAGCCTTTGCGGTTGCTGATTTAGCAACGGTTGCTTTCTTTGCAGGGGCTGCTTTCTTTGCTGTTGTTTTCGCAGCTGGTTTTTTTGCTGCTGTCTTTTTAACTTCTGTCATTATTCGCCCCTTTTGTTTTTACGATTCAAACTACCAAAATCAATAACGATTGGATTTTGTGCAGAATGTTTGTGTTCTGCGCCAGCATATACATGCAATTTAGTCAAACGTTTGTTCGCCAATGCAACTGCTGTGCGACGACCCATCATGCGTTTAACAGCATTTGTAATCAATTTTTCAGGTTTTTCAGAGCGCATCTGACCCAATGTGCGTTCTTTGGTGCTGCCTGTCCACAAAGAATGCCAAAAGAACTTTGTCTTTTCATCTTTGTGTCCTGTCAAAGCAACCTTGTCCGCATTGATGATAATAACATGGTCGCCACAATCCATATTTGGTGTCCATGTTGGTTTATTCTTGCCACGCAGTATATTGGCAGCAAATACCGCCAAACGACCCAATGTGCAATCTGTTGCGTCAATCAGATACCATTTGGCTTCTAATTCGCATTTTTTTAACGATTTTGTCGTTGTCATTGTTTTTTACCTTTGTTGTTGTTAAAAATAACGTGCGTATTATGTCGCAAATACGCACAAAAGTCAAGAAAAATCATTATGGTATTATATTACCGTATATCACATTTCGTTTGGAATCTGTAATCCCATCAAATCTATGGCGATTGCCAATGTATCAAAAGCCAATTTTGCAATGTACAAACGCCCTGCCCGTAATTCTGGTGCGACATCATCGCGTAAAATTGGGCAGTTGTGATAGAAGTTGTTAGCCAGTTGGCATAAATCGTATGTGTAATTAGCCAATAAATCTGGTGCATGATTTTCACAAGCAGACAATATCATACGCTCGAAATCCATAATTTGAATCAAAATATTGCGTTCATCAGATGATAATTCATACGTTTTCGGTTTTGTTATGGTTGTGTCGGCACGTTTTAATACAGAATTCAACCGAACAGCAGTATATAATATGTATGGTCCTGTGCGTCCTTCAAAACTAGTGATGGCTTTTGGGGCAAAAACATAGTCTGATTTTATATCATGAATCAAGTCATTAAACTTTACTGCTGCCAACGCAATTTGGTTGATTGTTGTGTCATCAAGTGATTTGTTTGATTCGGCAACACGTTCCCGAACTGCCGCTTCTACCATGTCTAAAATATCGGATAAACTGGCGGTATTTCCATCGCGTGTTTTGAATGGTTTCCCGTCCATTCCTGTTATTGTTCCAAAGCCAACGTGTATTAAATCTGCCGTTGTGATATTCGCCATTTTTACCGCACGAAACAGTTGTTGAAAATGTAGTGTCTGGCGCGAATCGGTAAAGTATACAATTTTATCAGGATTGTCATTTTTGTTTCTGTAATATATAGCAGCAACATCTGCAGCCGCATAACTGTTTGCGCCTGTATTTGTTTGGAAAATCAATGGTGGCATTGGCGCGTTATCTGCTTCATTACGAATATTTACAACCAAAGCGCCATCAGATTGTTCCAGCAATTTTTTGTTTTCCAGAATTGCTTTTGCATTTGGGATATATTCAGATACGCCCTTTTCGCCCATAATCATATCAAAAGGCAATACATTCATTCTTTGGACAATGCTGTTCATTTGCGCCAAAGACATAGGGATAAATTCGTTATATATTTTGGTATATTCAGGATTGCCGCGTTGCAGTTCAGATGTTATTTCACGTGCATGGTTCAGCCATTTTTCGTCTTCGTTTGCACGTGCTGTAGATGCAGGGTATATTTTGTTAAACTCTTCTGCGTCTTTGGGCATACCGTATTCCAAAATCCATGCAATAATCAGTCCCATTGGGCGTCCCCAATCGCCAACATGATTATAACTTTTGGTTTTGTGTCCAACGAATTTTGCAATGCGATTGAAAGTATCGCCAACAACAATTGGACGCAAATGACCGATATGTAATGCCTTGCCGATATTATAACTGCCATAATCTAAATCTAACATTAATGATTTTTGTGTGGCAATGTGTTCGGGTATTATTGTGTTATTCAGAATAAAATTATCTTTTATTTTAATGTTTATAAATCCGGGACCTGCGACAGAAACGTTTTCAACAAAATCTAGTTCTTGCAACTTTGGTAAGATTTCATTTGCTAATTCACGTGGATTTTTACCTGTTGCCTTGGCACCAACCATTGCTGCATTTGTAGAAAAATCACCAAAATCACGATTTTTTGGAACCTCCAAATTGGCAACAAGTCCAAGTTTATTGTTTATCGCATCTGATACATATTTATATAAATTCATGATGAAATCTCTTTAATTACAATGGTAAAACTACACGAACCTTTAAACCACCCAAATCACTGTTTTCTAAGAATATCTGACCACCATGATTTTCAATGGCTGTTTGTGCTATGGATAAACCAAGCCCTGTTCCCCCGGTGGATTCACTGCGCGATTCGTCCAGACGAACAAAAGGCTGTAATGCTTGGGCTTTTTTATTATCTGGGATACCTGGACCGTCGTCTTCTATGATTACAGTGACCGAATCGTCTGAATCCAGTTCTGATATTTTTATTGTTTTTTTCGCATATCTTGCCGCATTTTCAATGATATTAGTAAAAGCGCTGGTCAATGCGGATGGACGCGCATAGAACTGGACAGGAGTGGACGGAAAATCCAAAATAATATTTTTCTTTGGCGCTGCATCACGTGCAATTCGTGTCAATGTTGCGGGTAATTCGGTTGCTTGCTCTATCTCAGGCATTTCGCCACGTGCAAAAGCCAGATAACCATTCACCATTTCGGTCATACGATCAATATTATGTAATAAATCTTCTTTTTTTGCAGAATCTGTTTCAACTGCCAAACGCATACGTGTCAAAGGTGTTTTCAAGTCGTGCCCTACAGCGTTTAACATATCTGTTCGCGTTTTGTTATATCTGTTCAAGCGTTCCTTCATAGTTATCATTGCGGTGGCAGCCTCCCTGATTTCTGAAGAACCGGTTGGTTGAAAGCCGGGAACGTCCATGCCACGACCGAATTTATTAGCAGCCTTGGCAATTTTACGTATACTGCGTGTATGAAATACAACAAATGGCGATACAAGTGCAGATACTATTAATATAGCACCAATCAACCAAATCAAAAACACTTCTGCGCTAGTGGAATAAATACGGTACATTGTTGTCGCAAAAGTAGCGATTTTTCCATCTTTTGTCGGAATATCTACGAATAATAAACGGTTTGCGCGGTCAACATAAATATTCGCAGGTTGTTTCAATCGTCTTTGTAAGTCGTTTGCTAAACGACCTGCCTCTATTGAATTATTGTCATTTTTAGACGGGCGATTTAATTTTTCATTTATGCTGACGTTTATACCAATATCGTGCGCCAACATTTTTACAGATTTGTCATCACCTTCATCCATAAAATGCATCATAGTTGTTATTTCGCCAGACAGAGTGCGTGCCAAAGTTGCATGAACACGACGCCAGTGGTTCCCGAAAAACGCATTTGCAACAATCAAAAGCGCAACAATCAGTGGCAATAACACCATTAAAATCGTTCGCCACAAAAAACTGCGAGGTATCAATCTCATATTTTTACCGTTTAGTGTTTACAATTTTATAACCCATTCCGCGAACAGTTATAATATCTATGTTTGATGATACACTATTTATTTTATTACGCAAGCGTTTTGCGACCATCGGTGTAGCCGATACAATGTTTCCAAACGGTTGAGTTAAACTTTGTAATAATTTTTTTTCTTCGTTTGACAAAGAAAGCAATTCCTTGGTTCCTGTATTATCCGATTTTATAAAAAATTCACCATCTGAATATATTAAACAAGTCGGCAACACGTTCTGGGGTTGGGTTGGGTTTGTGCGGTTTGTGATATTTTTTAATCTAAGAACTAATTCTTGAAATTGAAATGGTTTCGGTAAGTAGTCATCCGCCCCCTCGGCCAGACCACTTATTGCATTATCTGAACCAGACATAGCTGTTAACATAATTACAGGTGTTGTATCACCTTTTGCACGAATTTGTTTCAGAAAACTGAGTCCATCTTGACCCGGCATCATTCTATCAAGTACCATCGCATCAACAGATATGCGTCCCAATATCTCATGGGCGGCTTCTGCAGAATCTGCTGTAAAAACAGTAAAACTTTGTTTGCGTAATCCATTTGTTAACGTGTCACGCAACATTTTATCATCGTCAATAACAAGAACGCTTTTGTTCATTTGTTTATTTTTAGTCGTCCAGTGCATCAACAGCATATTCACCCGGTTTTATTGTTCGGCCAGGATAATTTTTGCTGTCTGCGTTTTTATATGTAGCAGCACGAAACTGCATACCATTTGTTGTAAACTCTGTTTTGAATACAAGATATCCTGTGCGACTGCCCATTGTTGGTCCCTGCATTCCCAAAGAATAATAACCACCAATTAAACCATAATCTAAATCTATATAATCAATATTTAATAATAAAGACACATTAGACATACCATCGCTGGTTAAATTACAGGCAAATTCGCGATTCGTGAGTGTAGCCTGGGAATTATTGGGGACAGATATATCCATAATTGTTGGCTCACACATGCGTTGGATTCCGTTCACAACGAATTCATAGGTCATAGTGACTGTTGCGCGTGACAAGCCTGTGGACAGATTTACCTGGGAAATGGTCGCCTTTGGTATTTTAACCAGCGCATTTGCGATGCCTGCGCGCACCGGAAAAGATATTCCAGATTGCAGGCAGCTGCGCGAAAACGGATCTGCCTCACATATATATAATCTTGAATGGGCGTTAGTCATAAACATATTTGCCAAACTGTTAAACAAAAATGTACGTGTTATACGGTTGTTTAAACGGGTGCAATTAAAATCGCGACAAATAACGGTTGGTCTTTCTGTGAAATCTACGCCAGGGTGCATATATGCTTCTTCACTGCGAACATCGTAAATCATCTGGTCATAATCCATTTCATCATCCATATTCATGAATTCTGTTTCAGGAATAAAATTCGGATCATTTGGATACGCATAGTAAGACTGGATTGGAACCTCATTATAAACAGTCTGAAATTCATCATAAGTGTAATCCATGTACTCTCCTGCACAAACTGCTTGTGCACAAAACATCAGTATCCCAGCGGATAAAATGAATTTTTTCATAGTATTAACCTTTTTCTCTCTTATATGATAATATCATATATTTAATAAGAATAATAAAATATTTTTGTGGGGTGTGTCAAAGCAAAAATATTTTTATTGAAAATAATGCTTATTTTGTTTTATAAATGTTGGTATAATATATAAAACAAGGTGAAATAATATGGTTGATGTTATTATTACTGGGGAATCTGGAAAATTGCACGCTGTGTATCATAAATCAGAATTAGAGGCTGCGCCCTTGGCGGTCATATTGTCGGGGAGCCCGCGTCAAAAATATCACATGAATGATCGTGTGTCATATGCGATGTTTCGTGCTTTTATGGATATTGGCTTTTCAGTGGTTCGTTTTAATTATCGTGGCGTTAATGATTCAGAGGGGGCAATTGGAACAACTGCAGATAATATGCTGGATATCGCAACTGTGATAGACTGGATTCAGAACAAAAACGAAGATAGCGATAAAATTTGGCTTGCTGGGCATCAGTTGGGTGCGTGGTATGTATTACAGGCAATGATGCGCCGACCAGAGATTTCGGGTTTTGCTTTGGTATCGCCAGATCCGTCTGTGTCTGATTTTGGGTTTCTATCACCCCGCCCTAACCGCGGTTTGTTATTACAAGGTGCTAATGAGGGCGATGTTGCGAATGCATTTGGGGTGCATTTAACCCAAATGTTGAAAAAGCAAGCACAAATAGATTTGGAAACAATTAAAATAAAAAACGCTGATGCAAATTATTCTTTGCCGGCTGATTTGCGTCAAATGTATAATGATTTAAAGGCCTATGTTGGTCGTGAAAATGCTGATGATGTGTTGCTATGATTATGGAAGAAAAAAACAAGCGTTTTATGGATCCTAATATTCCCGACGAGATGGCGGCGACAATCCGACCAAAAACATTGGGCGATTTTATTGGGCATGATTCTCTGAAACAAAATTTATCAGTTTTTATATCGGCGGCGCGTAATCGTGGCGAAGCAATGGATCATGTTTTATTGTATGGTCCTCCTGGGCTTGGGAAAACCACGCTGGCACATATTATTGCTAATGAACTCGGCACAAACTTTCGGGCAACCTCTGCACCTATGTTGACCAAGCAAGGTGATTTAGCGGCTATATTGACAGCCCTGGAACCAAATGATGTTTTGTTTATTGATGAAATTCATCGATTGCCAACCGCAATAGAAGAAGTTTTGTATTCTGCTATGGAAGATTACAAACTGGATATTATGCTGGGCGAAGGGCCAACAGCAAAAAGTGTGCGTATAGATTTACCGCCGTTTACGTTGGTTGGTGCTACAACTCGTACGGGGTTGTTGTCTAATCCTTTGCGTGACAGATTTGGTATTGATTTACGGTTGTCTTTTTATCCGGCTGAGGATTTGGCAAAGATTATTGTTCGTAGTGCGCAAATTCTGGGAACTCGTATCGATGAAAATGGTGCTAATATATTGGCGCGGTCGTCGCGTGGAACGCCACGTATTGCAAATCGGTTATTGAAACGGGCACGTGATTTTGCGTCAGCACTTAATAAAAACGTGATAGATTCTGACATAATTAAAACGACACTTTATCAATTGCAAATCGACGATATGGGGCTTGATAAAATCGATCGTGAATACATAAATGCGATTATAAAAAACTATGCCGGGGGACCTGTCGGAATTGATAATTTGGCTGCAACATTATCGGAACCTACCGATACAATTGAAGACGTTATTGAACCGTATTTAATGCAACTTGGATTCGTACAAAGGACACCGCGTGGACGCGTTATAACCGAGTCTGGCTATAAACATGTCGGCCTTAATAAATAACTTTAATGATATTGGATAACATTATGGCAAAAGGACATATTTTTAATTTTTCTGTTGCGTTTGCAGATACAGATTTACAGGGTATAATGTATCATGGGCGGTATATAGAGGTGGCTGAACGGGCACGTACAAATTGGTCGAAAGATATTTTAATTCCTGATGGTGATTTTGGTTTTATTATTCGTGAGTTGAACATAAAATATAAACATCCTTTGCGTCTTAATGATAACTTTGTTGTTGAAACAAAAATAATTGAGGTTGGTAATGCTTTTATGACGGTTGAACAAAAAATCGTGAAAGATAATTTAATTTGTGCTATAATGAATATAACAATTGCATATTTGGGTTCTGATATGCGGCCAAAGGCGATACCAGAATCTGTTATAAAAGCGTTGTCTTGAAATAAAAAACAAAAGGAAGGGAAATGGAAAATAATTTTTCGTTATTATCGCTGTTCAGTGGTCGTGATTTAATGACTTTGTTCGTGTCGGTTGTTTTGGTGGTTGCTAGTGTTTTGTCTTGGACGGTAATCATAGAAAAAATTCGTTTGTGGCGCATACAAAAACGCAAACCAGTAATGGTGGAACGTGGTGATAATCTTGATGTGATTGCGGATAAATTGATACGTCCTTTTGATAAAAATCTGTGGTTTTTATCTATGGTTTCTTATGTTGCGCCATTTATCGGCTTGTTTGGAACTGTTTGGGGGGTTATGGATTCTTTCGCATCAATTGGTGTGAATCAGTCTGTGAGTATTGGTGTTATTGCTCCGGGGTTGGCGACTGCGTTGGGAACGACTGCTTTGGGTTTGATTGCTGCAATTCCTGCGGCTATCGCTTATGGTATGTTTGCAAAACGCGCAGACGATTTGTATGACAGATTGGAAGAACAAGTTAAAGAAATGAAACATAAATAAACGGGGTTGAAAATGACGCGCAGACGTTCTCGAATTTCTGATACGGGTATGACTTTGACGCCAATGATAGACATTATGACCACTTTGTTGGCAGTGTTTATGGTGACAACGCCTATGATGACGGCTGGAATTGATATAGATTTGCCGCGTGCCGGAACATCTGTTATGACTGGTAATGATCATGCTATCCAGATTAGTGTTGATTCGGTTGGTAATTATTATTTGTTGGATACAAAAATGTCGATTGATGATGTTGTGAAGCGTGTTGTGGCTATGCGTGGTGAAAATCCAAATCTTGCGATTACTTTAAGTGGTGATACACACGCTGATTATGGTGCGGTGATGGCAGTTATGGGGCGATTAAAGGATGTTGGTTTTCAGCGTGTGGGGCTCAGGACACAGATTGATAACAAACAATGAATGTAAAAAAGCAATTTGAAAGTGAAAACTTTTTAATGTCTGTTTTTGGACATCTGGTTTTATTTGCTATAATAACTTTGTCTTTGTCGGTGGTGGTCGAACGCGCAAAAAATGTTGCGCCAAATCGTATTGAAATTATAGAATTGGATTTGGAAAGTGTCAAAATAACCGGTAATGAAACCAAGTTGCAAAATACAACGACAGAACCGGCAAAAGAAGAAGCAAAACCCCAGAAAAAAGAGTTTATAAAACAATATACAAAAACTGAAAAAGTTGTGTTAAAACAATCGACTATGATTGAAAATGAAAGTAAAGATTTAACAAAAGAAGAAACGCCCAAAAAAGATGTGAAAAAGCCGGAACCAACCCCCGCACCACGTAAAAAAACGGTGGTAAAAGTGAAACGGGAAGTTTTGTCTTTGGACAGGACTATGACGATATCAGTTATTGATGCCTTGCGTGTTGCTTTGACGCGTTGTTGGACTATTGATACAGAACATCCTGACATAGAAGATATTCGTTTGACGGCGCATCTGAAAATGTTGCCAACTGGTGTGATTGATAAAATATGGTATGAATCCGAATCGCGTGCCCAAACAGATTCTGCTTTTGCTTATGTCTTGGATACGGTCAAGGAAGCGATTCGTATTTGCCAGCCGTTTTCCATGTTGCCACGTAATGAATATGATGCATGGAAAGATATCAGTTTAACTTTCTACCCCAGTAAGGGCAAAATTATGTAAAAAATACCGCCATCGTTGTGGCGGATTTTTTACGAACGGGTATTTCAATAAGCCGGATTCTGTTCAGCCAAAGGCGAGTCCAACGAACAAGCCAAAGGTTGCGAGCATAATTAATCTGCAAAATGTGTTGCCACAAATTGTCAAGCCCTCTACCCGGTTCTTTAACGGTTGGGACGCCCAAAGAACCCTTTTTGAGGTTGCTGCACNNTCAGCTATGCTCTTTCGTACCCGTCGCATATATTATAGTAGTGATTTTCCGTTTTTCAACGATTCGGTATGTGTGTTTTCGACATTACTTGGGCATAACCAAGGTTCCCCACCCATGGCGGGGAATTTTGTTGTGTCCCGAAAATAAATTCTGCCCCAGTGGGGAAGTNNAAGAACCCTTTTTGAGGTTGCTGCACATAGAGATTGCCCGTTTCACTACGAATTTAATCGCTTACGTCACTGTTGCTCTAATCATCAGGTTGCCCTGTGTGGTCGTTAGCCACTATGCTGTCCCATGCAGTCCGGACTTTCCTCTGAATACAAAAATATTCAGCTATGCTCTTTCGTACCCGTCGGGATATAATATAGCAATGATTTTTGTTTTTTCAATATATATGTTCTCGATGAGAATCAGTTCCCCGCCCAAAGTCTCGACGTAGCGATAGCGAAGACGGACATGGCGTGGGGCGCTTGCGGTGTGGCGGGTAATCTGGGGTGTTTGTAGTACTGAACGTCTGGCACAAAACTTTATTCAACCCTCCCCGCCCGCTTTCGCTCCGCTACAGCGAGACACCCCGCCCCACGCGGGGAATCACACTCGAACTGTGAAAAGAATTTATACTTATATGAAACAAAACCGATTCGGGGTGTAAAAAGACATTAAACAGAAATGCAAAAATGTATAATTGATTGAATTTACTGAAAAATAAAGTTGTTGCATAACTATAATATTTTGTTCTAAGATTCTTTGTGAAAGTAAAGGGAGATTTATCACAAATGTTGTTCCAAAACGGTATTAAACGTATTCTGAAAGCACTGGTAATTGCCTTTGTAATGCTGGTTTCGCCTGCATTTGCGACGGAGTATAACATCTATTACAACAGCATGGGTGCAGATACCGAAGCGTCCAGCAATCCGGTGCAATACTATGTTGATGGTTCGACAGTGTATTATAAAACAGATGTAAATGCTAGTTCTTGGAGTTCTACTAATGGTTCTTACGTATTGAATTCCCCGAGTAAATCTGGTTATGGTTTGGACGGTTGGTGTGTGTTTAATAGCCAAAGTGCTGCTGCAGCTGCGAATTATGATTGTCAATATCCTATAGAGATGTTGACGGCTAATTCAGACTATGATGGTGGTAATAACGTAGTGAACGTTTCAAATACCGGTAATTTATACTTGTATGCTAAATGGGCATCGCCGTATACTATAACTTATGACAGTATGGGTGCAGATACCGAAGCGTCCAGTAATCCAGTACGGTACTATGTTCATGATTCGATGTTGTATTATAAAAATGATGTAAATGCTAGTTCTTGGGATTCTACTAATGGTTTTTACTTATTGAATTCCCCGAGTAAATCTGGTTATGGTCTTGCGGGTTGGTGTGCGTTTAGTAGCCAAAGTGCTGCTGCAGCTGCGAACTATGATTGTCAAAATCCTAAACAATATTTGGCGGTTGGTTCATCTTATACAGGTAGTAAATATTTGAATGTGTCATCAAATCCGGGTAATTACTATTTATATGCAAAATGGGCACCAGTGTATAGCATAACGTATGACAGTATGGGTGCAGATGCCGAAGCGTCCAATAGTCCTGTACAGTACTATGTTGATGGTTCATATTTGTATTATAATAGAGTCTATGATGTTTGGGATTCTACTAGTTATAGTGCGTCCTTGGGCACCCCAAGCAAAAGCGGTTATGTTTTTGCTGGTTGGTGTGCGTTTGAGAGTGAAAGTGACGCGGCTACGGCAGGCTATGATTGTCAAAATCCCAAAACGTCTCTGACGGCTAATTCAAGTTATTCGGGCAGCGGATATTTGAATGTGTCGAATGGTGGTAATTATTATTTGTATGCAAAATGGACGCCAGTACATAGCATAACGTATAATAGCATGGGTGCAGATAACGAGGCGTCCGGTAAGCCCGTACGGTACTATGTTTATGGTTCGACATTGTATTACAAAACCGATGTAAATGCTAGTTCTTGGGATTCTTCTACTACTTATAAGTTCTTGGGGCAGCCGCTCAAAAGCGGTTATGCTTTTGCTGGTTGGTGTGCGTTTGAGAGTGAAAGTGCCGCGGCTACGGCGAATTATGATTGTCAAAATCCCAAAACGTCTCTGACAGCCAATTCAAGTTATTCGGGTAGTAATTACTTGAATTTATCCGTATCATCGAATGTTCGTGATTGGTATTTGTATGCGAAATGGACACTTCAAACGTATACTATAACATATGTTCTGGATGGGGGGACAAATCATCCGAGTAATCCAGCAACTTATACGACTGAAGATACAATAACCCTGCGAGATCCAACGAAGGATGGTTATGCATTTGTTGGTTGGTATGGTAACTCTTCGTTTGTTGATACTTCAGTTGCAGAAATAACTTCGGGTTCGTACTGGGATAAGACTTTTTATGCTAAATGGGTGCCGGTATCGTATGATATCCATTATTATGATAGAGAGGGTCAAAATATTGTTGAGATATCTGGTAGTCCAGTACAGTACTATGTTGATAATTCGAAATTATACTATAAAGAAGATGATGCAAGATGGTTTTATACGACGGATAGTGCAAATGATTTTAGCAAGCCAACAAACAAAACAGATTTTGCTTTTGAGGGCTGGTGTGTGTTTAGTAGTACAAGTGAAGCGGCTGCGGCGAATTATACTTGTGAGAACCCTAAAAGGTTTTATACAATAAACTCATATTATGATGATAGTAATGCGGGTTTGAATGTATCAAACACGGGTGATTTGTATTTGTATGCTAAATGGTTGCCTGCGTATACTATCCATTATGACAATAACGTAAGCGCACTGAATGGGGCAACGGTTACCCCGGCATCCAGCAATCCAGCACAGTATTATATTAATTATTCGCTTTTTCCTGGTACGCGGACATTGTTTTATAGAACCGATATAAATACTAACTCTTGGAGTGGAAATAATGGTAACGTAACAATTAATTTAAGAAGTCCGAGTGTGAGTAGCGGTTTTATTTTTGGTGGTTGGTGCGTTTTTGAGAATGCACAGGCTGATGTAGAGTATGCCGTTGAAAATAATTGTCAGAATCCTGTAAACTATTTATCGACCAATAGTAGTGCTAGCGGATATTACCGAGTATCATCAGATACTGGTGATTTGTATTTATATGCCAGATGGTTGCCAATATATAACATAACGTATGATAGCATGAATGCGGATACCGAGGCATCCAGTAATCCAGTACAATACTATGCTGATGGTTCGAAATTATATTACAAAACAAATGCGAATGCTAGTTATTGGAATAACACTAATTCTTCTCAGTCCTTAGGTACCCCAACTAAAACAGGTTATACTTTTCTTGGTTGGTGTGCGTTTAGTAGTGCACAGGTTGATAAGGAAGATGCCGTTGCGAATCATTGTGACAATCTTATACAAAACTTAAGTGCATTAAATACTGGTGATTTATATTTGTATGCTAAGTGGGGACAAGGGCACGATATATACAATATTTATTATTATGATGATAGCATATATCCGACTTTTGAAATATCTGGGACTCCAGAACAATACCTTGTTGATGGCACTAGGTTGTATTACAAAAGTAGCTCTTGGTATAACACCAATTCTTCTCAGTCCTTAAGCGCCCCAACTAAAACGGGTTATGCTTTTGTTGGTTGGTGTGCGTTTAATAGCGCAAGTGACGCGGCCTCTGCGAACTATGCCTGTCAAAATCCTGTGGAGTATTTGACGGCTAATTCAAATTATTCGGGCAGTGAATATTTGAATGTGTCATCAAATCCGGGTAATTATTATTTGTATGCTAAATGGACACCGATATATAGTATAACGTATAACAGCAGGGGTGCAGATACCGAAGCGTCCAATAGTCCTGTACAGTACTATGTTGATGGTTCGACATTATATTATAAAACAGATGCAAATGCTAGTTCTTGGACTTATACTTCTTCGGCACGGTCCTTAGGCGCCCCAACTAAAAACGGTTATGGTTTTGCTGGTTGGTGTGCGTTTAGCAGTACAAGTGACGCGGTATCTGCAAATTATGATTGTGCAAATCCTGTGCTGGCTTTGACGACTGGACCTACTGATATTTATTATTTAGGTAATAGTGATTATTTGAATGTATTATCAAATCCTGGTAATTACTATTTGTATGCTAAGTGGACACCGATATATAGCATAACGTATGACAGCAGAGGTGCAGATACCGAAGCGTCCGATAATCCGGTGATATACTATATAGCTGGTTCGGTGTTGCGATATAAAGTAAGTTCTAATAATGATTGGTATTATGATCAGATTTATAAAGGCTTAGATGCTCCAACTAAAAATGGTTATGGTTTTGTTGGTTGGTGTGCGTTTAGTAGTACAAGTGAAGCAGCATCTGCGAACTATGATTGTCAAAATCCAGTGTGGGCTTTGACGACACAAACTTCTGAGTATTATACTGGCGATGCTTATTTGAATGTATTGAATACTGGTGATTTGTATTTGTATGCAAAGTGGGCACCGATATATAGTATAACGTATAACAGTATGGGGGCTGATGCTGAGGCAGCCAATAATCCAGTATTGTACTATACTGGTAGTTCGAAGGTGTATTACAAAACAGATGCAAATGCTGGTTCTTGGTCTCCTAGCTGGGGTGCTACTGGTTATAACAGAGTATCCTTGCACGCCCCAACCAAAACCGGTTATGTTTTTACTGGTTGGTGTGCGTTTAGCAGTACAAGTGATGCGGCCACTGCGAACTATGATTGTCAAGAGCCTAACCAAGATTTGCTGGCTGGGGATGGTGGCACTGGCTCTTTGAATGTATCGAATACAGGCAATTTGTATTTGTATGCAAAATGGGTGCCGATATATAGCATAACCTATGACAGCAGAGGTGCAGATACCGAAGCGTCCGATAATCCGGTGCAGTACTATGTTTATGATTCTCGGCTATATTACAAAACAGATGCAAGTGCTAGTTATTGGAGTTCTACTGGTGGTAGTTACACATTGAATTCCCCGACTAAATCTGGTTACATTTTCAGTGGTTGGTGTGCGTTTAGCAGTACAAGTGACGCGGCTACGGCAGGCTATGATTGTCAAAATCCCAAAACGTCTCTGACGGCTAATTCAAGTTATTCGGGCAGCGGATATTTGAATGTGTCGAATGGTGGTAATTATTATTTGTATGCAAAGTGGAAACCCATATCCACCATCTATTATGATAACAATGTAAGCGTGTTGGGAAGCGGTGCAACAGTCACCTCAGCATCCAATAATCCAGTACAGTACTATCTTTATGTTCCGACTCAAGGAACGGATATTATTAATTTTTATTACAAAACCGATGCAAATGCTAGTTCTTGGAATTGGGGTAACCTATATGGTTATGCAATGAGTTTAAATGCACCAAGCACGACTGCTAAGTTTGATTTTGTTGGTTGGTGTGCGTTTAATAGCACAAGTGCTGCTGCATCTGCGAACTATGATTGTCAAAATCCTGTGAAGTATTTGATGGCTAATTCAAATTATTATACGGGCAGTCAATATTTAAATGTATCAAATACGGGTGATTTGTATTTGTATGCAAAGTGGGCACCGATATATAGCATAACGTATAACAGTATGAGTTCAAGCATAACAAACTTAAATACTATAGATTACTACTATATTTATAATAATAATTTGTATTCTAAGACAAAGGATTATGGCTGGAATTATTACTCTCACGACAGTATAGGGCTTCCTTATCCAAGCGATTCAAGTGACGAACATTTTCTGGGATGGTGCGTATTTGAGAGCGAAAGTGATGCAATATCTGCGAACTATACTTGTATGCAACCTAAAATCGATTTGACGATTAATTCTGCAAACGATGTGTATCCATGGTATTATAATGTATCGAATCCTAGTGACTTGTATTTGTATGCTAAATGGACGCCGATATACAGCATCTCTTATGACACCACTGGGGCCACTTATGTGCCAGATAATCCAATATCATATTGGTACGATGGTATTGAATATCATTATAACTATAATTCTTGGAGCGTACAGGGTGTGTCTATGAATTTGAGTTCACCGTCTGGTGAACAGTCGTTCAGTGGTTGGTATGTGTGTACATCACAACAAAATGATGTTTATGCAGCGGCTGCAAATAGTAATGATTGTACGTTCTTTGCCGATAATGGTTCAGGGGAAACAAGTGTTTCTGGTATATATGGTAGCGATTTATATATGTATGCGAGTTTTGGTCCACAAACTATACAATGTTCCGCAGGGCAATACGCTTATCATAATGGGGTAAATCTGAGTTGCCAACCGTGTCCACAAAACTTCTATTGTGATGGTATGAATCTTAGTGGTGGGTCCGATTTGACAGAAGAAGACAACGGTAAGTATGCTTGTGGCACTCAGTATTCAAACAGAACGTATCATTCAGATAGATTATACAGTAATTCTGATGCGACTTCCGAAGCTGGGTGTGGTGTATGTCCAAGATTCCCTGGATACAGTAAAAATTCCGGAGATGAGCATTATGTGCCAATCAAAGCAGAAGAACCATATAATTTCTTCTATTCATCTAATACGGATCCTGTGTGGAAGGACTTTAATGGTGACGGCATAGGGTCTGCAAGTGAATGTATCAAGCCTGCGTATGCGATAAATTTGGAAACTCTGAAATGTTCGACCCCCGCGGCACAGTTGCAAGCGCAGTTTGGGGATTATTATTATGCACTGGGCTTGGATCAACCTTGTAATCCAAATAATATAGAAGCTGGCTTGATGTCTTGTAATTATGATGTTTCCACAGGTAATTATACAGGCTGTTCATCAATGGTGACTGTGTGTGATGCGACAGATTTACAGAGTTTGGCTGGCTTGTTTATGGGAAATACTGCTTCCACAGATGCCTTTTTGAATATGGAATTGGAACGCAAGGGATTAAGTCAAAGTACTGTCAATTGGAATACATTATTCAAGCAAAATAATAGTTATATAAATGATGTAAGCACGTTGAGCAGTAGTGCAAATATTACAAAGTCTAGCGTTGGGTGTGATACACATGCTTGTGAGGCTGGTGAATATGCACGTATTGAATATGTGAACGGTGTCGGAACTGCTTCTTGTGAACCCTGCACTGCTGGTTCGTTCTGCCCAGACAGCAAGACATATTCGTTCGCAAATGGTGATTTTGTTGTTGATCCAACCAATTCGAATGTGTACACAGCGGGTAAATTCGCCTGCCCTGCCGGCTCAACCTCTGCGGCAGAATCTGAGACATGTACATGCGTAAGTGGTTCAGAGTATAATCCTGCTGGTAACTCTACCGTGAACGTTTCTGTTGGTAACATGTCTACGACCAAGACGCCAGAAGTTATAACATTGACCGATGAAGACGATAATGAATATTATGCTTGTGCAAATGTGTATGTATCTGCGATAAATTCGACAGCATTTAACAGTTGGGTATCTGGCGGAATGTCTTCTGATGATTTATTGACTCAGGCTGGTGCACGTGTTGTGATGTGTAAGTATAATGCGGAAGACAGTAAATATAATTTATGTTCACCTGCATTCACAGCATGTAATGGCACGATTGCACAATTAATGTTGGCACCTACTGGCATGATTATTGATAATTTGGCACAAATGTTTGATCCAGAATCATCTTCATTACCAGATGACATATTCGAAGAAGTATCTACGACTTTGGGTGTTGATTCTATTCAGACAATAAATGCGTGTCCAGATCCAAATATGCCACAAGCAATTGGTGGAAGTTGTGCGACAGGTTATTATTGGGAAAATTATTATGATGAAGACAGATACGTTTATACCGGTAACAACTGCTGTCCAAATGGTTATGCGTGCTGTTTGGCTGGGACGGCATATGATCCATCTGGTAAAGTGGAGCGTTGTGAAGACTGTTCTGGGGAAGCGTCTTGTCCAGCAACTTATACAGAACGTTTAGTATGTTTATCAGGAACATACATTGATCAATCTGCGATTGGAACAAATGCACAATGTGTGGAATGTCCGGTTGGTCATTATTGCCCAGGCGTAAGTGTTGCATGGGATGGTCAATCAACCCTGACTGATGCAGAGGCTGGTAAGTTCGCATGTGCAGATGGTTCGTATGCTGATGAAACAGGCCTGACATCATGTAAAGTCTGTACTAATGGTATGTCAACAGGTGGCGCAACAGGTTCAACATCTGATTCTGCATGTAGCGTAACAACCTGTGTTGATGATTTACAATATAACCGATATGATCCGGCAGGTACAACATATGTTGATAGAAAATCAAGTGCATTTGTGACGTTTTATGATATAAAGAACGAAAGCACATATCAGAAATGTACCAAGGCATATGTGACTGTGTTGGATAATACAGTATTTGCAAATGGTATAGCTAATGCAACTGCGGATGAACTGTCAAAAGCAGGTATGCGTTTGATATTGTGCACGTATAATAATACCACAGGTAAATATACAGATTGTTCGTATGCCGTGCCTGCATGTGATGCGACATATCGCGGAATGATGCTGGGTTATAATACGACTGATCAAATAGCTACTGCCGTAGCGACAGGATATGGTGCGCCATATTTGCCAAGTGTTGTTATGGCGAATGCTGATGCATCTGGTGCTTTGGGTATTGATGGAATCAGGAACTTCTATGGTACTGCTTCTGGCGGGACACCAACATGTGCTGCATCATGTTCAGTTAATCCGCCGTATGAATGGGAAAGTTATACGAATGATAAAGAGGAAACATACTATACTGGTAATACATGTTGCCCAAAGAATCATGCATGCTGTATTGCTGGTTGGAAGTACAATGAAGAGACAGGACGTTGTGCTGAATGCTCTGGCTCTGATTGTCCAGTAACATATACGAAATCTGCGGTTTGCCCAGCTGGGACGTATATCAATCAGAGCGCAATTGGAACAGACAATCAATGTGTGTCTTGTGAAGCGGGTTCTTATTGCCCGGGTATCGTTTGGGATGTGACAACAACATTTGATTCTGGAAAATACACATGTGAACCAAATACATTCAGTGGTGCAAATGCGACAGAATGTACACCATGTCCGGCTGGTGCAACAACAGCAACATCTGGTTCAACGTCCATAAGTGCTTGTCAATGTCCAAGTGGTTCTGCGACCAATCCTGCGGGTAACACAATCATAAACGTTTCTGTTGGTGGTATGTCCACAGTTAAAACTCCAGAACCTATAACATTGACAGATGATAATGACAATGAATATCAGGCTTGTGCAAACGTGTATGTATCTGCATTGAATTCGACAGCATTTAATAGTTGGGTATCTGGTGGTATGTCTTCTGATGATTTACTGACCCAGGCTGGTGCGCGTGTTGTTATGTGTAAGTATAATGCAGAAGAAAACAAATATAATTTATGTTCACCTGCGTTTACGGCATGTAATGATCAGATTGCACAGTTGATGTTGGCACCTACTGGTACGGTTATTAGTAATTTGGTACAGATGTTTGGTGGGGGTTCTTCATTACCAGATGATTCATTTGAACAAGTACCAAATACTTTGGGTATAGATGCGCTTCAGACAGCGAATGCATGTCCAGATCCACAAATACAACAATATATGCCGTTAATTTATGGAAGTTGTGCGACAGGTTATTATTGGGAAAATTATTATGATAAAGATAAAGACAGAACTGTTTATACTGGTAATAACTGCTGTCCAAATGGGTATGCATGTTGTTTGGCGGGGCATAGTTATGATGTCACTTCTGATAGTTGTCAGCCATGTTCTGGGGCATCTTGTCCGGCAACTTATACAGAAGTTGTAAAACCTGTTGTGTGCCCTGCTACGGGGTCTCACTACACAGACCCATATCCAATCAATTTACAGGGGGGTTCTGGTGTAATGGAAATAGATATGCGAGATATGGAAATGGGTGTTGAATCTTCTTATGGTACAACCCAGAATGAATGCGTCGCGATAAGATTGTATTATAACACTTCTACACCATTTATGTCTGCGTCCAGTATGGCAGATATGACAGCAAGCGATTATGTTGATGCAGGTGCGTCGGTTGCATTCTGTAAATATAATCCAAGTACTGGTTATTACGACGGGGATTGCACACCGAAATATTCATTGTGCTCAACTGATAATATCATGAGCCTGTTTGCTTCGGGTAATTCTGTTGGGGTTATGAAGGCGGTATTGGGTATAACCAGTGATGGCGCAGTTGGTAATTACTTCACTGTTAAAAATCATAATTCTTTGTCGTCTGCAAGCACAAAGAACAGATGCAGTGGTGGCATCATATGTCCAGATGCAGGTGATTTTTCTAATATGAGTTTATCTGGGGCTGGTATGATGCAGATGGGTAATGATATGGAAGGTTCTTATGGTGAGACATCAGCAGACTGTTTATCAATGCGTGTGTATTATGATGATGGTTCTGTGTTGTTTAATGGGTACAATCCAAGTATGGACATAAATGATTGGGTTGACGCGGGCGCTTCGATTGCATTCTGTAAATATAATACAGGCGATTCAGCAACAGATTTGTGTACACCAAAGTATTCGCTGTGTTCAGACGATAATATGATGACATTGATGGGTGCTGGTAATGCGGCTGGTATAATGCAAGCGTTGTTGGGGGTTAACAATCCAAGTGCTTTGGGAACCTATTTCACAGAAACACCAAGTTCATTGGCGTCTGCAACGGCAACAAACAGATGTGGTGTAGATTGTACTTTGGTTGAAAATTCAACTGGAACTGACGATGGAAACGGTGGATGCGGTTGCGCAACTGGATATGAATGGAATTCGTCAACGGGTACGTGCGATGGAATAAGTGTAAGCATTAACTGGGCTGGGGTGAACGAACCTGGTGAGGCTGGAACTTGTACATATGGTGGTACTTTATCCACACCAACTGCACCGGAATTGACTGGCTATGCGTTTGCTGGTTGGACAGTCGGTCATGTGGTTGCAAACAATAATGTACAAGAACAAGATAATGGCGAAGAAATTGGAAAGGGAGAATAACCTGGTAACGAAGTAGAGAAAGCGAGATAGACTGGAACGAAGTAGAAAAACAAACAAACCAAACAGTCCCCGTTTGGGGGCAAAGAAAAAAAGGAGCAAAAAAATGAAAAAAATGTTACTGATTGGCGGGATTATTTCAACGGTTCTGCCAGCAATGGCAACAGACTTGGACTTGTCTGATTACCATTTAGTAGATGGTGTGGGTGACACCTGTACTGGTCCAGAAGGTTATAGTGGATTTACGAGTGGTGAAGTTGACATGACACCGTTGTATATCCAACAGTGTGCCCCTGGTTCATATTTAAATGTGACCAATCTGACACAGGTTGCGCAACATACAACAAATGATGAACTGGATTATTATTACATTGATGCATGTACACAATGTACTACTGGTCAGTATTCGGCGGGTGTGTCTAACCCTGCACCAGATGCAAATGGTGTATTATCAACAACAGGTTTGCAAACCTGTCCAGAGACATATCCTTTGTCTGATGGCACACGTTCAAGTCAGAACGACTGTTATAAAACATGTAATAATGAAAATATAACAGCGACAATGAAGGCTAATATGAAGGCAAATGAAGTTATATATGCACACAGCGGAACCGCACATTACGGAAACGATTGTGAAATGCATATTAACTCTTGCGCAGATGGTTATGAATTGCTAGACTTGGCAACAGGAGGAATATTTGCAATAGAAAGTTCAGCATGGACTTTGACAAAAAGTGGTCGTTCATACGAAGGAACGTTTAGCTGTACCGATAATGTTTGCAATGCCCATTTAGGAAGCAGTATCACTGTTCCAAGTAGCGCTTCTTATGACGATAATGCAGAATGTTTGGCGAGTTGTGGTTCAGAGAACGATTGGCAAGCAAGTATAGCAGCAGCCATAGCAGATGCAGCTAATAACAATTACTTGACAGACGGAACATCTTTCTGTGCTGCTAAGATTGTTAACATTAACTGGGCTGGCGTAGCTGATCCTGGTGATGCGGCAACTTGTACGTATGATGGTGCTTTGACTGCACCTGATGCTCCAGTTGTTAGCGGCTATGAGTTCGTTGGTTGGACAGTTGGTGAAGTCACAAACAACAACAACGATTAATGTTAGTCAGTTAGAAAAGGTGAGAGAGGTTTGTGGTAGTTCTGGCGATAACAAGCCAGAACATACCGCGGACCAAGGGAAACAAATAAAATCTCCATAAAAACAAAAGGATATGGAGATAAACAAATAGATAGGTATAGTGATATGTTAAAACGTATATTATTTATGATGATATCTGTATTTTCGCTGATGCTGAATAGTGCTGTTACGGCAGAGGAGTATGACTATACCGTATTTAGAGATGTTGATGGTGTACCTGTTGCGGTTGATAATCCGCAATCTTGTTCTACATTTTTTGATATGTCCAATGGGGAAGATATCACAATGACCCCGCTGTTTCGTAGAGTATGCGAAACGGGATATTATGATAAAGGTGGATTAGTTTCTTTGGAAGATATAAGCAGTAATCCTGATACCTGTGTGCTTATTGCTAAAAATTGTGATCCTGGTGAGTATTTGGATTTTTCTGGTAATGAACCAATCTGCAAGGAATGTCCGGTTGGTTATTGGTGCCCAAGCAGATATTTGTCTGTGCAAACAGTAAATGATACTGTGTGTGGTGGCGTTAATAATGTTGCAGAAGGTGGAATGACAGAGGAAAACAAAAGCTATAAATGGAGAAATAATCAATGTATAGATTCTGAAACGAACCAAGTTGTGGCAGGTATAACTTCTGAATCTGAATGTGGTTTTACATCCATTGGTAAATGTAAGTGTCCAGGTGACACAACAACCAGAGCGACCAAACAAGAAGGTTTTGGTTTACATTCAACCAGCATAGATGCGTGTGCTTATTATGATTTGGAACCAGGCGAACAATTAAAACGTTCAGTGGATACAGAACATAATTACCAATGGGAAAATGGTAAGTGCATTGATAAAGACACTAATGAAGAAGTGACAAGCATAAAATCTTCTGTGTATTGTGGATACACTTATACAAAAGAAACTTGCGATGCAGATAATTTCTGTTTGGGTGGTGTGTTCACAGCTGCAAAGTACATGAATAGTATGAACGCCTGTCCTGATAAATACAATGATGTGGCGACACTTGAAACTTCGTCAGATTGTGCCACTGCCAGTACAAACGGATTTGCGTGGAATGCAACGCACAAGAAGTGTTTCATAGCGGGTACATCGATTGAAGTAAAAAATATTACTACAAGTGGTGCATGCACAAAAGCAAATGAAATAAAGGCCGATTTGGTATGGAATACAGAAAAGCAAGCGTGTTTGTTAAAGGGACATTCTGATACAGGGTCGTTCAGATGCTCTTATACCTGCCCTGCTGGTTATTATATGCATGTCGTAAATCAATATGATAATAATTTTCACAGCAGAAGTGTTCAGAGTTATTATACATCAGATTATTTCTTGGGTGGATGGCGCGCATTTTATACAACTTGCGAACCATGTCCTGTGGGGTCATACTGTCTGGGTAAGACTTTTTTCTTGGATGAACTACATAATGATACAAAATATCATGCGGATACCTATTACGATAAAAATGACGCTAGCAAACGGGAACAGATTAAATATTATACAAATGACAAATCTTTTGGGATTACAGATTGTAATGATTATAAAGCTAATTCGACAACTGTAGACATGGGTAGTTATGAGGCAAGTCAATGTAAATCTTACTGCCCTGCTGGTCAATATTATAGTAAGGCTGCCGGTGAATGTGTGCTTTGCCAGAATGCAGGACTAGCTGATGATGCATATTGCCCTGGTGGAGTATTATATGACGAACATACTTCCGAAGACGTTGGTATCAGTACTTGTGAACAACAAAATGTTATGGTGTATGGCTCTGGAATAAATAATGTTCATGATACTGTCTATATTCCAGCAGATGATAATACGAATCATTACATTCAACCAACAGAAGATAGAACTGCTTGCGCATGTCCAGCAGGCTACAAATGGAATAAAACAACACATGCTTGTTGTGAGCCGAATAAAGCGTGCTGTGGCGCAGGTCTGGATTTGCGCACTTATTCTGATGATTCATATGAATGTAAACCATGTGGTAGTGGAAACTCTGAAGAAGATGCCGCGTGTGATTTGATATGTGACGTGAACGGGGAACAATCATCAGACTGCACTGCATGTAGGAGCAAGGCGTGGTGTCCAGGAACTGTGTTGATTATCGATACACCTTGTGTGCTTAAGGCAAATCAATACAGAGGTGAAGATAATAAATGTTATGACTGTGGAGCAGGAGCAGAACCAGTGTATAATAACGCTAAACACGAATACACATCGTGTGCATGTACATTGGAAAAAATGACGGCAGATATGAATGCAAATAGCGGTCAAAATCTTTTCCCAGAATTAAAAGATGACCCAAATCCTGGACTTGTCCGTTCGTGGGATAATGGTGTTTGCGAATTAGATACATATTATGTTGGGGTAAGATATACTAATATAGATTTGAATGGTTCTGTGTATGAACATGGTAAATCTTGTAGTTGGTATCTTGGCTGTGATTACTGGTACCAGTATTATAAATATGGTCAAATCAGAAATAAAAACGGCAATTATGTTGCTGGGGACTCTTTTGTGGTAGATTGGAATCCATCAGAAACTGGGTACAATTTCTCGAATCCTGTCACACCAGAAGAAGGTTTAGCAGATCCAGAATCAGAATCCATGCGTGCACGTAAAGTCAAAAATGGGTATGTGTTTGCAGGTTGGTGTCGCGAAGCAGACTTCTGTTGTCCTGCGGGATACAAAGTGCAACCTTTAGAAGGTGGCAAGCAAGAATGTGTGATATGTCCGAATGGTGATAAGACATCTGAAGCATGCAATGGTTCCAAATGGCTTGCCCCAGATACAAAGCCAGTTATATATACAAAAGCAGAAGAAAACAGAATAAAACCAGAAAGCTTTAAGTATCATGCGATGATGGTTGCTGATACCATTTGTGCAAAGGGGCAAACATTGAACACTGCAACAGTACCAGTATCATGTATGGATTGTCCTGTGGGTCATTATTGTCTTGGTGGTAAACTTTCACCAAGGAAACTGGAAAAGTATCCTTGTCCGAAAGGTACATATCGTGAATATACAAAAGGCACACAGGAAGAGTATTCTTATGATCCAGAACACCCAGATACTTATGATGGTTGCAAACCTTGTACAGTCGGTGTTTCAGAGGAATTGAGCAGAATAGCAGAAACCGATATCCAGGTGCCGACAGTTAACGGCTTAACGACTCAACAAAGTGCCTCTACTTCGGTTGGTCAGTGTGGTTATTATTGCGAAGAGAAATTTTATGATGCCGCAGACAATAGATTTATGTGTGATGTGTCATGTCCTGCTGGTTATTATTGTCCTGCCGGTGGCCCAGAACCTGGGTACACAAAATACAGAACGAAATTCTTTGATTGGGAAGACCAAGGTAAAGAAAAAATGCTTTGCCCAGGTGGATTAAGTTCTGACGCTGGTGCAAGACAATGTTATACAGACCCTGGCTGTACGACCAAGCACTATAAGTGGGAAAATGACGAATGTATCGATGAAGATACAGGTGTAGCGGTGTTGGTGCCAGAATCAGACTGTGTTTATACAGGTTATTATAAAAAGAAAGATACAGTTACTGGGGCTTATGTTTGTGTAAAATGTGGTGCAAATGATCCACTTACAGATTCATATTTCTACTGCCCGGGATTTGATAAGTTAAATATTGATTTGGTTGACTATAAAACAATACACAAGGATTTTGGGGGTAGATATACTTGTGAGGAAAATCCAGTGACTCATATCAAAAGAATATCTGATGATAATGCAGATCATTGTTATGAATTACCTAATGCTGGAAGATATACAGATCCAGAAACTGGGCTTCCAGAACCTTGTAATGAAAACTTTTTCTGTACAGGTAAAGAAGAAAATGGCGTCTTGGGTCGGCAGAGATGTCCATACGGATCTGTGTCCAGCATCGGTGCACAATTTATTACAGACTGTCACTGTGTTTCGGGTGAAAATTACAGACCTGATGGGGTGTATTATGAAAAAGGTGCAGAGCTGGTACAATATGGTTCTACATTAAATGATTTTGCTTGCGTGAACACATATTTGGTGGTTGATAATACTGCATCTTATGAATCTGCTGAAGATTCTATATCAAATGCAAAAGCAAAAGTTGTTTCTTGTGCATGGGTTAATACTCAAGAACATCCAGATGAAAATGCTGCGCCAGATGGGAAATATAGCAATTGTACTGAAAAGGCTGTAGATATTTGCTATAAATCTATTTGGAACAATACGGTTGTTGGATCAAATGTGTCTGCAGATGATTCAAGCTATGTTTCAACAGCTGATGTGTTAACGTGGCTGGCCGGTGCTTTGTACACTAATACAGAACAACAAACAATCCAACATTTGATGTCTAAATTATCACGTGTATCTAATGTCAAAAACATACCAACAGTTGATAATTGGCAGAGTTGTCAGAAGTCGAATCTGTGTATAGATAGTTTTTCTCATTACGATGACGTGATTGGTATATGTTATGCAGATATAACATACAAGGGTGTAGACGATGAAGATATTACATGGCCAGAGGATCCTGAGAATCCTGGTGAATATTTGTTGAATCCAACACAATATACGCCAGATATGTTGCCAATTATATTGCATAACCCAGAAAAACCACACCATGTATTCAACGGATGGTGCTTGACTGGTGAATCCAAGACAGATTGTTTGGCAAACACTACACAGATAGCGTTTGATGAAGATGCAGATGATTTTGTTACATTTGTTGAACGCGTAATTCCAAAAGGGACTGTGGGGGATTTGGAGTTTACAGCTCAATGGGAAATGGTGTGTCCAGATGATTACAGCCATCATGATGGTGAGTTGACTGATGTGACCCAATGTTATGCAGTGGTTGAGTTTGATTCTAACAAATCAGGCATACCTAACCCTGAAAATCATATAGAACATTATTCAGAGGGGGCAACAACATACACATTGGCTACATTACCAGAACTGCCTTCTGTGACAGGCTATAATTTTGGTGGTTGGTATGATAATGTTGCCATGACAGGTAATGCTGTGACCACAGAAACAGCGTTGAGTGGAGATAACACATTGCATGCAAAATGGTCGCCTATAACATACAGTGTTGCATTTGATGGCAATGGTGCGACAAGTGGTTCTATGGCAGATGAAACATTTGCATATAATGAATCAAAAGCATTAAGTACCAACGCGTTTGAGAAAACCGGCAATATCTTTGTTGGTTGGTGTAAAGGTTCGCCTGTATGCGATACTACGGACACCGATTTCTATGCAAACGGAGCAGTTGTTTCTAACCTGACCACAACAGACAATGCAACAATCACAATGTATGCGAAATGGACGCCAATAACATACACTGTGAAATTTGATGGCAATGGTGCGACAAGTGGTTCTATGGCAGATGAAACATTTGATTATGACGAACGCAAGGCTTTGTTAAAGAACGCATTTGAAAAAACAGATTATGATTTTGTCGGCTGGTGCAAAGGTGTCACAGTGTGCAATGATTCAGACGTCAATTTCTATACAGATGAAGAAGAGGTATCTAATTTGGTATCCGTTGATGCTGCAGAGAATATCGTGACCATGTATGCACAATGGAGAGCAGAAGGATGTAGTGATGCGTTCCCGATAAAAGATACAACGACAGGTGCTTGTTATGCGAACATTGTGTACAAAAACACAGAAGGAGCAAAGTGGTTGAATTCGCACAACCAGATTATTACAACTAATCCGGATCCGCAACGTTATAATGCGCTTGATTTACCGATAACTTTGTCTAAACCGAGAAAAGATAATTATACGTTCTTGGGTTGGTGTGAAAACGAAGAAATGACAGAAAATTGTGAGCTTGAAAAGACAATAGCGCTTGGCTCGACTAGGCACAAAACATTCTGGGCAAAGTGGGAACATTCGTGTATCAGTCATAAATACTTGCACATAGGTGATACGGCTATATGTTTGTACGAGGAAAAGCCAACATCACCGGCGTTGGCAATAAAGATAGACGGAACAGTATATTATGGTCACATGTGCAAAGACTGTAGCAAAACCATGAATGGTGAAACAGAATCCAAGTTGCATGTAAGATATGATGAAGAAACCTATAATGTGTATGATTTAACTGCACAGTAGATTTCGAGACATATTTCTAGTCAAACAAAAAACTCTCTTGAACCAAGAGAGTTTTTTAATAATAAAACATATAAAATTATTCGCCCATTTTCTTTGCAGATTGCAAGGTTTTTATCAATGTTTCGACCGCAATTTGACGAATTTTTTGTGCCAAAGGACGCATGTTCATCGCTTCGGCGACCGCGTTTCCAAAGTATTCGGATATAAACTCAATTTGTGATGGGGCGATAACAAAAACTTCACTGGTTATATCAGAAGTTTGTAATTCTTGGATATCGTTAGATTTCATCATTATCCCCCTGCTTTTTTTCAATCTTTTCACCACAATAATATCACAAAAAACGCAAATTAAAAACAAATTTTTGTGTTTTTTTAGGTCTATCACTTGTTTTATAAAAAATCATTCATTATATGAATAAAGTGTCTTGACCCAAAGGCACAAAATTGCTATAAAACAATATCAATATGGCTGTGTTTTGGGTTGGTTTATACCCTGCACTAAACGGTAAGGAAAAGAAATGAAAAATATACTGAAAATGTTATTAGGTTCAGCTAATGATAGACTTGTAAAATCTTATGAAAAAACTGTTACAAAAATCAATGATTTAGAGCCAAAATATGTCGCGTTATCTGATGATGAGATTCATAATTTAACATCTGTTTTTCGTGAACGTATGAAAAACGGTGAATCCGAAAACGATATTTTGCCAGACGTTTTTGCTGCTGTACGTGAAGCGGCTAAGCGTTCAATTGGTTTGCGCCATTTTGATGTGCAATTGATTGGTGGTATGGTGTTAAATAATGGGCAGATTTCTGAAATGAAAACAGGTGAAGGTAAAACACTGGTTGCGACATTGGCCTTGTATTTGAAAGCGTTGCATGGTAAAGGCGCTCATTTGATTACTGTTAATGACTATCTGGCTTCACGTGATGCCGGTTGGATGGGCCAGGTTTATCGTTTCTTGGGCATGACTGTTGGTGTAATTCAGCATGATATGTCGGATGAGGATAGACGAAATGCTTATAATTGTGATATTACTTATGTGACTAATTCTGAATTAGGGTTTGATTATTTGCGCGACAATATGAAGTTTACAAAAGAACAGCAGGTCTTGCGTCCTTTCTTTTATGCCATTGTCGACGAAGTAGATAGTATTTTAATTGACGAAGCGCGCACACCACTTATTATTTCTGGTCCTGCAGAAGATACCAGTGAATTATACAGTAAAGTTGATGATGTTGTTGTTCAGTTGAGTTCTGAAGATTACAAAATTGATGAAAAAGACAGACATGTGACATTGACTGATGCTGGTATTGATCATGCGACAAAGTTATTGAAAGATTCAGGTGTATTGGTTGGTGATAATTTATACGCGGCTGAAAACGCAGTGGTTGTTATGCATATCCAGCAATCTTTGTTGGCGCATCATTTGTATGTGAAAAATGTGAATTATGTTGTACGTAATGGCGAAGTTTTAATTGTCGATGAATTCACAGGTCGTGTAATGTCTGGGCGTCGTTTTGGTAAAGGCTTGCACCAGGCAATTGAAGCCAAAGAACATGTTGATGTTCAGCCTGAAAATCAAACTGTGTCCAGTATCTCTTATCAGAATCTATTCAGGATGTATCCTGTGTTATCTGGTATGACTGGAACTGCTATGACCGAAGCAGCAGAGTTTGAGGAAATATATAAATTGCGCGTTGTTTCAATTCCGACCAACAAACCTGTGGCGCGTATTGATCATCATGACGAAATATATCGTAATAAAACTGAAAAATATGATGCTATATTGAAACAAATCAAAGAATGTGTTGAACGTAAACAGCCTGTATTGGTTGGAACTGTTTCTATTGAAAAGTCGGAAGAATTGGCAAACTTGGTTCGTGAAAAATTAAATATCAATCCTGCGGTGTTGAATGCCAAACACCATGAATCAGAAGCAAAAATAGTTTCCCAAGCTGGTGCACCTGGTGCTGTGACGATTGCTACAAATATGGCAGGTCGTGGAACTGATATTAAATTGGGCGGTAATGCAGAATATTTGATTGCTGAATTAGACGAAAATGCACCTGATTTTGAATCCAAGAAAAAAGAAATTACTGACAGAATCGAAGCAAACAAACAGATTGTCAAAGATGCAGGTGGTTTGTATGTAATTGGAACAGAACGTCATGAATCAAGACGTATTGATAATCAGTTGCGTGGTCGTTCTGGACGGCAAGGCGACCCTGGCGATTCTAAGTTCTTTTTAGCACTTGACGATGATTTAATGCGTATTTTTGGTGCCAGTAGATTGGAAGGTATGTTAACTACGCTTGGATTAAAACCAGGCGAAGCAATTACGCACCCATGGATAACAAAGGCCTTGGAAAAAGCACAAAAACGTGTAGAAGCAAGATATTTTGAGGCGCGTAAAGAATTGTTAAAATACGACGATGTTATGAACGAACAAAGAACAGTTGTTTATAAACAACGGAATGATTTAATGTCTTCTGAAGATTTGGCGCCTTTTGCCCAAGAATTAATCGGTGACGTTGTTGAAATGATTTGTGAAAATAATATCCCAGAAAAAGCCCATCCAATGGATTGGAATATAACTGGTATTCACAATGATATGATGCGTATATTTGCGTTAGATATTACAGATATTGAAAAATGGAAAACAGATGAAAATATATCTGAACGCAATGCTTATACAACTTTGTTCAATTTAGCAATGCATCGTTATAATCAACAGGTTGCAAAATACGGAAACGAATTGATGCAGACCGCGCAAAAACAAATGATGTTGGGGGCTTTGGATTCTGTATGGAAACGTCATTTGCAACAGATGGATTATTTGCAAGGCTCTATTGGTTTGCGTGGGTATGCCCAGAAAAATCCATTATATGAATACAAAAATGAGGCATTAGAGTTATTCAGAAATACAATGCAGAACTTTAAGTTGATGTCTGTCGCATACATTTGTCGTATGGAATTGACGCGTGCAGATGTTGATAAGACTGCCCAACAGCAAGCACAACATGATTCTGAATTAAACCAAACAGCTTCTGAAAACAATATGGCAAATATGAATATTTCCAGGAATGCTTTATGCCCATGTGGTTCTGGATTAAAATATAAACATTGTCATGGGAAATTGCATTGATTTGGTAAAAACCAGAAAGTAAGAAAGGAAGATTTTATATGCCTGATTTTGTGCATTTGCATGTTCATTCCAAAATATCTGTTGGTGGCAGCACCTTGTCTGTGGCCAGCAATAAAAAGTTAGGTATATTAAAAGGTATTCCTGAATTATGTATTGATAACAACATGTTTGCATGTGCATTGACTGATACAAATATGATGTCAGGATGTGCGGAGTTTTCCGATGTTATGCCATCAAACAAAATTCAACCAATTATTGGGGTGGAATTATCGCTGAATCATCACAATGCAGATCCAAAAATATTACGTGAATCTTCGTTATCCAAAATTGTGTTGTTAGCCAAACATCATGCTGGTTATTTGAATTTGTGCGAAATCAGTCGTGTTATGTATATGCGCAAAGAAAATCACCATTTAGGACCACATATTACGTTGGATGAATTAGAGAAATACAAAGATGATTTGATTTGTTTGTCCGGCGCACATACTGGACCGATTGGTATGGCGATACTGAACAATCAAAATGATGCTGCGTTTGATTTAGCCAAACGTCTGTTGAATATGTTTGGTGATAATTTTTATATTGAAATACAAAGACATGGTCTGGAAGACGAAATAAAAACAGAACCCGTATTTCTGCAAATTGCACGTGATTTAAATATACCGATTGTTGCAACAAATGATGTTTGTTTCCCTGCCCGTTCTGATTATGAGGCAATGGATGCGTTAAGTTGTGTTTTGGGGCAGACAAAAATAATTGACCCAGAAAGACCGCGCAAATCATCAGAACAATATTTCAAATCATCAGAAGAAATGTCTGAATTGTTTTCAGATTTACCAGAGGCAATTGAAAATACTGTAAACATAGCAAAACGTTGTGCCTTTTTCGTAAATGTACACGAAAAGCCCTTGTTGCCACGTTTTGGTGCAGATTTAGAAACCGAATGTCAAATGTTGCGTGATGCAACTATGAACGGATTAAAAGAACGGATTAAACAACATAATATTACCGATACTGCCCCCTATTTCGAGCAAGCAGAATATGAATTAGGTGTTATAATTGGTATGGGATTCCCAGGATACTTTTTAATCGTTGCAGACTATATAAATTGGTGTCGTCAAAATGATATTTTAACTGGGCCCGGTCGTGGTTCGGGCGCAGGTTCTATTGTTGCGTGGGCCTTGGGTATAACACATGTAAACCCATTAAAGTATGGTTTGTTGTTTGAAAGATTTCTGAATCCTGATCGTATTTCTATGCCTGATTTTGATGTTGATTTTGAGCCGACAGGGATTGAGCGGGTTTTAGATTATGTTGGCGAAAAATACGGTCGTGATTCTGTGTGTAGAATTATCACATTTGGTAGTTTGCAGGCACGTGGTGCAATACGTGACATTGGTCGTGTGTATGGTATCCCGTATTCTAAATCAGACAGATTATCTAAATTGATTCCAGCAGATGCAAAAACTTTGCGTGAAGCAGTTGATGCATCACGTGAAATGCAAGAAATCCTGGACAATGATACTGATATGAAAAAGGTGGTTCAGGTTGCAGAAGATTTAGAAGGTTCTATACGAAATCTGGGACAACACGCATGTGGTGTAGTTATTGGCGACAGACCAACTACGAAGATTGCGCCGGTTTATCGTGATCCAGCGAATCCTTTGCCGTCATGTCAGTTTGATGGGCATTATTTGGAATCTGCCGGTTTAATTAAATTTGACTTTCTGGGTTTGGAAACTTTGGTTGTATTAAAATATGCTGTAAAATTGATACAAAAAACACGTGGGGTAAATGTTGATTTAGATAAAATCCCAACTGATGATGCAAAAACAATGGAATTATGGCAGTCTGGTTTGACCGAAGGTATATTCCAATTCGATGCTACATTTGTTCAACAGACATTAAAGAAGATGCATCCAACAAGTTTCTTGGAAATATCTGCATTAAATGCTTTGAATCGTCCAGGACCTATTGCATTTATTCCACAATTTATCGCACGTATGCATGGCGAAGAACCAATTGAATATGTTCATCCACGTGCTGAACCAATATTAAAAGAAAGTTATGGTATTATCGTTTACCAAGAACAAGTTATGCAATTGACCAGAGTGCTTGCTGGATTTACTCGTGGCGAATCAGATACTGTGCGTAAGGCGATGGGTAAAAAGAAACTTGATTTGTTGGCTAAACTTGAAATCAAGTTTTTGGAAGGTTGCAAGAAAGAAGATACTTTGGATGAAGCAACCGCCAAAGATTTGTGGGAAAAGTTCAAGGAATTTGCAAAATATGCGTTTAATAAATCGCATGCAGTGGCCTATTCCATTGTTGCAAATCAATGTGCATATCTGAAAGCGCATTTCCCTGCTGAATTTTTAGCATCATCTATGTCCAGTAATATGAACGATACAGACCAACTGGCCATATTTGTTGATGATGCAAAGTCCAATTTCAATATACAAATTGTTCCGCCAGATATAAATCAAAGTGAATCTTTGTTTACAGTGAAAGACGGCAAAATTATTTATGCGTTGGCCGCAATAAAAGGCGTTGGCGCAGTTGCAACAGATGCGATTGTTGCAGAACGTGAAGCACATGGAAAATTCAAGAATCTGACAGATTTTGCAAAAAGATGTTCGCCGTTTATAAACAAACGTATACTGGAAGCGTTCGCAAAAGTTGGTGTTCTGGATTCAATTGAAAAAAATCGAGCATTAATATTTATGAACGCAGATGCGATTTTGGCTTATGCATCCAAAGCACGTGAAAGTGTGAATTCGTTATCATTATTTGCTAATACAACCGAAGATGATGTTGGTGAAGACAGATTATTGAAAGATTTGCCAAAGACAACACCATGGACTTTCGCACAAAGGTTAGAAAACGAATTATCGGCTTTGGGCTTTTATATTTCTGCACATCCATTGGATCAGTATAAGCATTTAATTGCGCGCGCAAAATTAGCAACCAGTGCGACTTTGGAATCTTTGGGCGACAGAAAAATGGTCCAGATTGCAGTAAATGTTAATTCTTATTCAAGACGCAAAACCAAAACAGGTAAAGATATGTTGACCATAAATGCCTCAGACAGTTTTGGTAATGTTGAAGGGGTTGCTTTTGGTGAAAATACTTTTGATTTAGCACAATCGTTAAGCAATGAAACGGCTGTGGTACTTTCAGGAAAAACTTCGATTCGTGATGATCGGGTTTCTATCTTTGTTGATTCTGTTATGCCTTTGACAAAATGGGTTGCAAAAATTGCAAAAACAATAACTATTGATGTAAATAATCAATCTATATTGCCCGATATTAAAAAGGCTTTGATGGCATTACCTGCTGGTCAGACCCAGGTTGTATTAAACTTACATTCTGGCGATAAAAATGCAGCATTGATATTAAAACGAACGATTGAGTTAGGCGCGACAACCGCGAAAGATTTAACCGCTTTGGGAACCAAGGTGACAATAGAATGATGAAACATATACCTGTTCTTTTAGATAGCATTATGAATGTTTTGGGCGATGTTCGTGGTCGAACAGTTGTCGATTGTACTTTTGGTGCTGGCGGATATACGCGTGCATTGTTGGATGCTGGTGCGAAAGTGACCGCTTTTGATCGTGATACAAATGTTGTTGATGATGCAAATGAAATAAAATATGAGTATGGTGACAAATTCAGATTTATAAATGCGCCTTTTTCAGATATTGATAGATTAGATTCAACCGAATTTGATGATATTGTTTTTGATTTGGGTATATCTTCAATGCAGATTGATAACGCAGAACGCGGATTTTCATTTCGATTTGATGCGCCATTAGATATGCGTATGGATAGTCGTTTAGAATGTAGTGCAGCAGATTTGATAAAAAATATACCTGTGAATGAACTGGCAAATATTCTGTACGAATATGGCGATGTAAAAAAATCTAAATTGATTGCAAATATATTAAAGCAAACTTTACCAACAACAACTTTTCAATTACGTGATTTAATTAAAAATCCACATGACATAGCGCCTGTGTTTCAGGCTTTGCGTATTGCGGTAAATGATGAAATGGGACAATTAAAGTCAGCACTGGACAGTGTGCATAAATTATTATGTTCTGGCGGGCGGTGTTTGTGTGTCACTTTTCATTCAATCGAAGATAGAATTGTAAAAAACGCGTTTCGTCAGTGGACAAGTGTTTCTGGCGACCCACGCATGCCAAATGTTTCGGAACCCGAATACAAAATGTTAAAGGTTTATACGCCATCTGAGCAAGAGTTAGAGAATAATCTACGTGCCAGATCTGCGCATTTACGAGGTGTACAAAAATTATGAAAATATGGTGTTGACCTGATTTGTGATTTTATATAAAATAAAAAGACTACAAAAGGAAAAGGAAAGATGAGAAAGATATTACCTTGGTTTATATGTGTTTTTGCTGGTTTTCTGTTGTTCAATACGGCAGAGGCTGTATGCCCAGTTTGCACTATCGCGATTGGTGCAGGGCTCGAAGGTATGCGTATATTGGGTGTCAAAGATGTTTTGACTGGTATATGGGCTGGCGGTTTAACGGTTTCCTTGATTGGTTGGACGGCTAATTATATGAAAAAACATAATGTTAAGAACGTTTTTTGGTATATATTAAATGTTTTGGTGTATGCGTCTTTGTTGGGGGCTGTTTATTTTGTGCCACGAGGCAATCCAATTGTAAAATGGTGGGATAATTGCATGTGGGGAATTGACCAGTTTTTATTGGGAATATTGGTCGGCGCAACAACATTTATTTTAATGGAAGTGTGGTATAAACATATCAAACAAAAAAATGGTGGTCATGCCCTATTTCCTTTCCAGAAAGTTGTAATGCCGTTTGGTGGTTTATTGATTATGACTGGTATTTTCTGGTTGATTATAAAATATCTACCAACCGTCGGGATAGTTTTGTGCTAAAAGATATAACAATAAAGGATAAAAAATGAAAAAAACTGATAAAAAATTATCAATGGACGAAATGATAAAAAAACTGGATGCGGCAAAGAAAACTAATCCACTGGATTTATCATCAGACCAAGATTTGTCTATTGCGTTGATGAATTTGGTATCTTTGGAAGAACATTTCTTTTTCAGCGGTGCAAAAACTCAAAAACCTGGTTTTTATGATTTGATAAATGTTGTTCGTAATATGCGCAAAGAATTAATGGAACGCATTGTAAAGAAATCCAGTTCTGAAAATGGCGAAGTTTGGTGTATTTCTAAACATTTGTTGGCTGCATCTATGCGTTTATACGAAGTTGGAACTAAGGCACTTGGTGCTGGCAAGAAAAAAGAAGCCTATGAAATGTTTGGCAAAGCATATGATCTATATTCTTTGTTCTGGGGATTAAACATGGATTTGATAGATTTGAGTGGTGTCCATGAATCTGTACCAGACTTTTATGATGGTGCGACCAAGGCTTGTAATATATCAAAAACAACAGAAGAAAAGACTAAAAAGACAGATGAGAAAGTTTCTGGTGTAAAAAAACTGGGTCAATGGGTAAAGAAAGCAGTAAATTGTTGCATTGAATAAATGCTTGATTTGGCTTGCCAAAAAATGGTAAAATAACAGGGACAGTAAGAGAGAATAAGATATCGTGGCGGGATTGATTAATAAAATCTTTCGTGTTTGTATATTTGCGATTATTGCGCCTGCGGTTGCATTTGGCGGACAAAGCCCTCGTGCAGCCAGTTCCAAAGTCTTGACCCGGAATCAATCGTTAGATAACAACACATTGATACGGCGTTCTGCTACTTCTGTTATTGCGCGTTCAACAAATGCAAATTCTCGCCGTTCAAGAAAAACAGTAACCGCACGTCCAGCGGTTGCACGCACAACATCAAACATATCTGTTCGTTCTGGCGCACGTGTTATATCTTCTGGTTCTAATGTATCTCGTTCTGCTGTTTCTAAAAATGGCACTGCACGTTCGGCAATAATAAATAAAAAAGCGTCCGCCAGTAATGTTTCACGTGCTGCAGTTTCACGTGCGACCGCTGTTTTTGATGATGTGACCAAGATTGGTGGTGGGTATGCCAATTGTCGTGATGCTTATGCGACCTGTATGGATCAGTTTTGTGCTGTTGCTAATGATACCTATCGCAGATGTTATTGTAGTGATAAATTTTCGACTTTGCGCGACACATCGGACAACATAGACCAAGCATTGAACGTGTTGATTAGTTTTCAGAATGAAAATTTAGAGGCTGTAAATAAAACCGCAGCAGAAGTTAGTGCCATGTACACTTCAACCGCTGGCGAAAACGCCATAAGAAAAGACACCAGCGCTTCACAAAAGATGCTGGATGAAATTGGCGATATATTGTCTGGTAAAAAAAGTAAATCTAAGAAAAATGAGTATTCTGTTTCAACTGGAATTTTAGATTTTGGGGATTTATCTGAAGTTGGTGACATGTGGTCAACAAACGATTCTACTGTGTTTAATTCGCGCGCTGCTGATAATATAACTGGTTTAGAAGGATATGAATTGTATAAACGTGCAGGCACCCAATGTGCTGCTTTGATGGGTGATATTTGCTCCGGGGATTCTATGTTTAATTTAGCATCATCAGCATACTCTATAATGGTAACCCAAGATTGTAATATTCTGGAAAAAAGTATAAACGCAAAGAAAGAAAATGTTGTAAAAACTGTCAAACAGGCAGAACAATTGTTAAGGCAAGCACGTTTGGAAGAATACCGTGCGCACAATTCCCAAGACGTCAATGAATGTTTAACACGTGTCGAGGTAGCGTTATTAAGTCCTGTTGCGTGTGGTAGCAATTATGAAAAATGTTTGGACTATACAGGTTTGTATATTGATGGAAACACTGGAAAACCGATTTCGCATCAGTTATTTAATTTAACAACAATCGCACCAGACTTGGGCGGTGAAGGAGATATTATCGAGGTTAACCCACGCTGGGACGCATTTTTAGAAGGCAAGAAAATGTTTGCAACAACTGCACTGGATACGTGTCGTAGTTTGGCAGATATCGTGTGGACAGAATATAAACGTTCCGCGATGATTCGTATTGCGCAAATGCAGGATGCTAAAATAGAAGAATTCAAGAATTCTTGCGTTCAAACAATCAAAGAATGTTACAATACAAATGACGAGACATTGAATTTGACATCTGATACTGTGACAAACAATATGTACGATGTTGGTGCAGGTCGTGCAATAACTGTTCGCGACATGTGTTATCAAGAAGTTATGGCTTGTGCTGCTATGTACGGTGGTTCAGAGGGGTGTGAATATGATAAAACAACCCGAAAGATAACTACTAACAAGAAAACTGGGCGTTGTGGTTTACAATCTTTGTTAGCATATGTTGACACTGTCGATTCTGCGCGCGTTGCCCAGGGGTGTGAAACTGTATTGGTTGCCAAGGCACATAATATGTGTGATCCAGTAAGTACTACAACTTCGTCATCATCAACTAGCAGGTCTGCGGTATCGTCACCACTAGTAGCCCGAGCAGCAACAGGTTCTGATTCCCAATTTGTTGAGTGTGATTTGGGAGAATATTTACCCAAAGGAGCAACAAGTTGCAGTCCTTGTAAAAATGGGTTGAAGGTTTTTTCTGGTGGGCAAAGAGCAAGGAAGTACTGTCCAGGTGGTACATATACGAAAGGCGCTAGCGCTGACCAAGGAATTAAAGATTGTCCCGATGAAAGCACTGCAAATTCAGAACATACTGATTGTATAAATAATTCTTCATCAACAACCGAAAAATATCCAGCGGGTTGCAAAAGTTGGAGTTTACAAACAATATATAATGAAATATATTACCATGCAAACGAATTTTGTGCGGTTGATTTGGCAAAAAGCAATAGAGCGAATACTAATTTTGATGATACTACATTGAATATGCAGATTATTGATGATGCAATATTTAATGTGTTCTTTCGGTTGTGTAAAGATTTAGGTTATTCGAATGAGACCTGTGAAAAGTATAGAAATAAAAGAGCCCCAGATCCTTCTGATGGTTGTGACGGTTTTGATTATACCAAGGGTTCAACATGCCCTGCTGGATATACTTTGGGAAGTTCGTGTTCAACAGGAACGACAACAAAGTACAAGTGCGATAAGAAGGCCTCCTGTCCTTATACAACTACAAGTTGTAGTACTGGATACCATAAAACCGGCAAAACATGCCAATCAGGGGATACGGTATATGTAGAATGTGAAGCTGACAAAACAAGCGGTACAACAAAAGATCCTGTTGAACAACTAAATGAAAAATATCAAGAAGATGTCGTTGCAGATAAAGGCGCAGGTTACGATATGGGAAGTATAGGGGGACCCAAAGCAGATGCAACTATAAAAGACAGCACTACCTTGAAAGAACAAATGGAAATGTATTTAGGTGGAGAAAATGGTATTATTAGTCAGGTTGGGCGTCGCGAAAATGACTATTATGGTATGGTGGATAACAGATACGAAATGTTAGACATGGAAAACAGTGCCATGGGAATCGGTCAAACGGTCTCAGCAGGCGACCCGATAATGCATACTGCTGTATCGAATGGTAATAGCAGTTATAATTCAGCGTTTGAGGGTGCTTCTATGGGGGCATACAATTCCTCTGTACAACAAACATATGGGGGAAGCACTAGTTATACCAACGGCCCTAGTGCAGCCATGAGAAATTAAGCCATTATTGATAAAAGCACATTTTATTTTATAATACTGTGACTTTTGTGTACACAAAAACAAATCTGATTCTGAGTTACGTCGTGTTGTGTATTTATTCTTTATTGCCTGTCAGGGTTTTTAGCATTTTCATTACCATTTCACGTTGTTCATCGTTTGGCAGGTTCCAATAAAGGTTCACTAATTGCAAGGTTTCGTTTTTTGATAATGGATCGTTTTCCTTTGGCTCTGATACACGCATGGAACGATTTGACTTTGTTTCCGGCGGAAAATTACCCGGTAAACCCGAAAAGAAAAAGGCAACAGATGTTTCCAAAGCCTGACTTAAATCAAACAAGCGTGATGCAGGAATACGGTTCCCAGCAGTTTCGTATTTTTGTATCTGCTGAAAACTGACGCCACAACGTTTTGCCAAATCAGATTGGGTCATCCCAAGCATTACGCGACGCAACTGTAAACGTTGTGCAATATAATTATCTACTGAATTTATAATTCCTGCTTTCCTCGCCATATCAAGACCTTATTGTTTTATTATATGATATTTATACATTTTTTCTTTTTGTTTTGCAATGAAAAAACATATATGATAATCTGTAGTAATCAGAAAGGATGTATAAAAATGAAACCTGTTGTTTTATGTATATTGGACGGTGTTGGTGTTAATAAGAACCCACAACATAATGCCGTAGCCATGGCAAATATGCCGTTTTTCAACAAATTATTAAATGATTATCCGCATTCTTTGTTAAATGCCAGCGGTAATGCAGTTGGTTTGCCAGACGGTATTATGGGTAATTCAGAAGTTGGACACATTACTATTGGTTCTGGTCGTATTGTGAATCAATTTTTGCGTCGGTTTGAGATTGAAAATCTAAGCAAAAACAAACCACTAAATACTTTTATTAAATCGGTTTATAACGACGGTGGTATTGTTCATGTTGCTGGCTTGATGTCTGATGGACGCGTACATGCGAATATAACTGATATTATCAAGACAATTACATATATTATCGATAATGGATTGCGTGTTTGTATTCATTTTATTGCAGACGGTCGTGATACTCCACCCCAATCTGCACAAAAATATATTGATTTGATTAAATCGGAATTACAAGATGCTTTGGAAAATGATTCTGTGTTTTTTGGGACTTTGTCTGGGCGTTATTACACAATGGACAGAAACAATAATCTCGACAGAACACAACTTGCTTTTGATGCTATATCAAATGCAGAAGCGGAGTTCCACGCACAAACAATAGATGAAGCATTGGCAAATGCTTATGCGCGTGGTGAAACAGACGAATTTATAAAACCAACTGTTATAACCCCCACAAAACTGACAGTACGTGATGGTTTTGTGTTTGGTAATTACCGCAGTGATCGTGCGCGTCAAATTATGCGCAAGGTCATTGAAAATGGCTGTCATATATTGTGTTTTTCACAATACGGCGAAGGACTGGACGAAGTTTGTCCTGCTTTGTTGCCTGACATAAAAACAACAGATACTTTGGGTGATGTTTTGGCGGAAAATGGAAAATCTCAGTTGCGTATTGCAGAAACAGAAAAGTATAATCATGTGACATATTTTATGGATGCCGAACGCAATATTGATTATGATAAAGAAGAAAAAATTTTAATACCATCCCCAGATGTTGCGACTTTCGATATGAAACCTGAAATGTCTGCTAATGAAATCACAACGGCTTTATTGCCGAGATTATCGCAATTCGATGTTGTTATTCTGAACTTTGCAAATGGCGATATGGTTGGTCATACTGGTAATGAATCTGCTGCAATCAAAGCAATGGAATGTTTGGATAAACAATTGTCTGAAATTGTTCCTGCGGTATTGGCATTGAATGGTGCTATGTTGATTATTGCAGATCATGGTAATGCAGAGCAAATGTGGGACGATGAACATAATGTTCCATTGACTTCACATACAACAAATCCTGTGAATTTTATAATGGTCTCAAACGATGATTTTGTTGTGAATGACGGTGGTTTACAAGATATTGCACCAACAATCTTGGATTTGTTAAACATAAAACAACCCAAAGCGATGACTGGAAAATCTTTGATGAAGGAAAAATAGATTATGAACACAAAAATCATTACTAATGCAGATAAGATAAACGCAAAACAATTGAAACGCGCAACAGAGATAATTACAAAATTGCAAAACGAATTGCGCGAATATATTGAACGTGGACATGGCCCGTTTTTGGCTGCTGTATATTCTGGTGATAAATTGATTGCCAAGTGTGCAAATACTGTCGTTATGGACGACTGCAGTAATCATCATGCAGAAATAAACGTTATTCGTATGGCACAATCCGAATTGAAAACCTATGATTTAGCGCCAAAAAATCTGGATTTATATATTACTGCTGAACCTTGTATGATGTGCATCGGTGCGATTATGTGGTCTGGTATAAAAAATGTTTATTATGGTGTACCGTCAAAAGTTGTAGAAAAAATTACAGGATTTGACGAAGGTTTCAAGCCAAACTGGCTGAAAGAGTTCCAAAAACGCGGAATAAATGTGTATGGCAATATAGAAACAGAATTGGGTGAAGACGTATTAAAACAATATGTTGAATCAAAACACATTGTATATAAACCATCAAGATAGTTTATTGCGCAACTGTGCAAAAAATTGTTTCAGCATTTGCGCAGATTGTTCTGTGTATTCTGGCATTTCATAAATATTTGGTTTCCACAAATGTTTGTCATTATCAAATATTTTTGCATTGTGTAATATTCCACCACCTTTTTCATCACGTGCTGCAAAATAAACATTTTGTATTCGAGCAAAAGATATGGCTGTTGCACACATAGAACAAGGTTCCAAAGTCACATATAAATCACAGCCGTCTAAAAACTTAGAGTTTAATTTTTTGCATGCTTTGTTTATGGCGACAATTTCAGCATGCAAAGTTGGATTTTTTGATTTTTGCACCCTATTTTCGCCACGCGCGATAATCTTGCCGTCTTTGACAATAACTGCACCAATTGGTACATCATTATGCGCCAAGGCTTTGTTTGCTAAAATAAATGCTTGATTCATAAAGTTCATATTTTATACTTTACAGTATGAAATCTAATTTGCAAATTATTTCTGGAAAGTATCGTGGTAAAAAATTGTTTTTACCAGATGGCGCGCGTCCAACACAAAACTTGGCGCGTGGTGCTTTGTTTAATATGATTTTGGATTTGCCACTTGATACGACCAAACCATTCGTTGTTTGGGACGCATTTGCTGGGTCTGGTGCTTTTGGTTTAGAATGTATTTCCAGATATGATAACGCCAAAGTGATTTTTACGGATATCGCAACAGATACAGTCAAAAAGAACATCGATTCAACAAAAGCAGTTGCAAAAATCGAAAAAGTCGATGCATTATCGGTAATCAAAACATATGGCCCAGATAGCGATTTAATCTTTCTTGACCCGCCTTATTCTATGTTTGGTATTGGATTAGTATTTATTAAAAAACTGGCGAAAATTGCAAAATCTGGGACAATTATTATATGGGAATACGAAAGCACACAACCTAAACCAAAAATTGATGATAATTGGGT
>DBXG01000036.1 GCA_002309215.1 Alphaproteobacteria bacterium UBA1218
TCATAATAAAAACCGTTTTCAATCGCAGGCCCCCCAGCAAACTTTACATCTGGGTATAATTTTTGTACAGCCGCTGCCATAACATGTGCCAACGAATGACGAATTGTTTCAATTGGATAAGACATAATAATTACCTTTTATTTGATATTTTTACTAAATTGCTTGTTTATTATAATACGCGCGATTATTTTGCGCAAATAGAAATCTAGACCCCCAAAGGGGTTGTTGTTGTAGTGGTCAAAATATATAAATTATAAAACATGCCCGTATTTTATTACCATAAAATGAAAAAGTCAAAAAAAATCCGCCATTTTGTTATATGGCGGATTTTTATATTTTATTCCAAATTACCCAGCAACTTTTGGATTCTGTCTGCACTATCGTTATCATCTAATGCGACAGCCAAAGCAAACGCGGATTCCAAATCACTACGCGCAGCATCATTATTGCCCATTTTGAAATTCAACGCTGCAGATTTCTCAAAGTAACTCATCGCATTACTAGACTGTTTTTCGCGTTCATCTTGATTCGGGGCTGCCTGAATCTGTTCAGAAATAACACGAACCGCAGTAGTGTAATCGTTCACAGCGTTTTCATAATCACCCAATGCCGTATATGCCTCTGCACGTTCTGCATAAACATCTGCAGATACAGTCCCTTCTGCACGTGCCAAAGAATTAGTATAATCAGCGACAGCACCACGCCAATTTTTCAACCACAAATTCAATTGACCACGTTTGGCATACAAATCACGCATAGACAAAGATTCTGATGGTTTCATTGATTGTGCAGCCAAAGCATTATTTATATCATTCAAAGCCGCATCATAATTTTCCAATCTGGTATTCAACAAAGCCCTGTCATAAAAAGCAATCGCATTCATAGAATCTTTTTCAATTGCGGCATCAAAATCTTCCAGAGCCTTTGTATAATTACCTATTTGCATATAGGCTTCACCACGTAATGCATACGCTACAGAAGTTGCATTTCCATCAATCGCGGTATCTAAATCAGCAATTGCATCATCTATATTACCACTATGCAATTTTTCTTTGGCAGAGTTTACATAATCTTGTGGCTGAATCAATGCCTCTTCAGTAATAATCACATTTTGTGTTGATGGATGTAAAAATTCATGACTGCGCCCCAAGATATAAAATGTGGCAGCAATAAAGAACAAAATTATAAACCAATAAACATAAATCGTCCAAGACCATACACTGGACGCAGAACAACAATTTTCTTTTGATGTTTGTGCAACAGCAGTTGCCTTGGTTTTCTTTGGATTTCTTGTACTTTTCATATTCCCTCTCCTTGGTTTTATACTTTGATTCTAAAGATTTTTCAACATCAGGTCAATTGTTTTCTTATCTATTTCTGAAATTTCACCAACTTTCAATTTACCCAAATGTATTGGACCGTAAGATATACGATGCAAAGCAATAACTGGCGAACCAATATGCTTTAGTACAATTCTGATTTCGTTCTTTTTACCCTCGGTCACCATGATACGCAAAGTCTTGTCATCAATAACATCTATTTGCATAGGACGATATTTAACACCATCAATCGTTACACCATGACGCGCAATATCCAAACCAGACTTTTTATGTTTTACAACAGTCGCGATATAGGTTCGCGGAATATGATTTTGTGGCAAAGACATTTTACGCGCAAAATCACCATTATTTGTCAGCAACAATAATCCACTGGTCTTGAAATCTAATCGCCCAATATATTTAAGATGTTTGTACTTATCGTCTATGACATCATATATTGTCTTTCTGTTTTCTGGATCACGAACCGTTGTCATTGTGTTTATTGGCTTATGAAACATATATAGTTGAATCGCTGTATCCGGCTGAATCTGCCGATTATGAACAAATACTTTATCATCATCACTAACAAAAAATACAGGCGTATCAACAACATTTCCATTAACAGAAACAGCGCCTTGGGATATAAGTTTTTCAGCATCACGTCTGGACGTAACCCCACAATCTGCAATGTATTTTGCTAATCTTACTTTCATTTATCCAGAGCCTTTGATATCGCAACAACCGCAGCAACCTCTGCCCGCAAAATTGTTTTCCCTAATGACAATCCTTGCACCCCTGCTTTATCCATTACCTCAAACTCATTGGGTGAAAAGCCACCTTCTGGACCGACAAACATTTTCTTTATCGATTCGATTTTGTTCGATATATCTTTGCCGTGTCCCGCACGTTCATCAGCAACAATTAAACCGCCTAAATCTAAATCAGCAAATTTAATTGGTGGCAATAATTTCGGAATAGTGTTTCGACCAGACTGCTCAGACGCTTCTACTATAATCTTCTGCATACGTTCCCAATTTATATGATGCGCCACAGTTCGTTCTGTTATCACAGGTTGTAGCTTCGCGACCCCCATTTGTGTCACCATATTTAACATCTCATCCGTCTTTTTAATTGGGGCAAAATAAAAAATCAAATCGTTACTTGGGTCTTGGTGGTCTGTTTTATCACCTATAACAAGAGACTTATCATTATCAGATAAAACAGCATTATATTCCACGCCAGCATTAAAAACCAAACACTCACTCGTCCGCATTACATGCCGTAAATAGTGCGCAATATTTTTATCCGCGACAACTGTTATGCCGCACTCTATATCTTGGTTTATAAATATTCTTGGTTTATTTTGCATTTTTTAATCTTTTGTTATTAAAAATCTTATTTTTATGATATAATACCAACCATGGCAATAAAATTCAACATTTTCTCTGGTAGTGGTACTGGCAAAGGGTTAAAAATCTTTGATTCATCAAAGTACAAGGAACACGAACAGACATCTGTGGCGCGCACATTTTGGGCAATACGGTGGAGTGTTGGTATCTGGCTTATCTGCGCATTGGCATTTGGGCTTTCATTTGTTATTGAATATATATGGCGTTACGGTTGGTCACCTGCCAGTCAGCAGTGGTCAATACTATATATAAAAAATATGTTCACAACGTTTGGAATGTCAGCTGTTGCGGAGTTTCCATATTGGTTATCAAGAACAGTATCTCATCCTGATTTTGCTTCTATGACCCCATTATTGCCAATTATTGCATATTATTTCTTGTCAGACATAACATTTAAAAACGAATTTAATCCGCATGATAAAGATAAATACGATGAAAAATCTTCACGCAAGGCAACAGTCGAAGATATTAAAAAAATGGGAAAAGATTTCAAGAACAAAGAAGGTTTATTTCATGGTTTTATGATGGTGCTTGGTTATTTCAAGTATAAAGGCAAAGAAACCCCGTTAATGTTTGACGAATGTTTGTCTGCTTTGTGTGTGGCACCTCCGGGAACCGGTAAAACATCTGGTGTTGTACGACCAACGATTTTGGAATGCGATACTGTATCAATGATTATAAACGACCCTAAACCTGAATTAAAGCAGGACACATCTGCTTATCGTTCTACCGTTGGACCTGTGTTTATTATGAATTGGTCTGGCCAGGACGATCCAGAACGTGGTATATATTATCCATCTTGGAATCCGCTATCCCCTGAACATGTGCCACACAATTCTGAACAGCGTGATTTGTATATTGACGCAATTTGCAAAGTTTTGGTTCCAGATGTCAAATCCGGAAATGCGGATCCACACTGGGCAAATACTGGACGCGCAGGCTTGGCGGGGCTGGTCCATTTTATTGTATCAAAAATAGAACGTGCCAAAGCGGACGATTATTTTTATAATCGCATAGAAAACGGAACATTAACCGCTGATGATGCAGCATTACTTGGCGAATATTATTTATCGATGATGAACGACCCAAACGCTTATGCGGCATATTCCATGTTACAACGTGGTGAATTGAACGCGATGAATTATGTTCATGTGGGAACATGGGCTGGCATCACAGATGAATGGCGTGGTAAAGAGGCATCTTTATCAATGATTTTGGATTGGATAACTGCAAGTCAGGTTCAGATTGCAGAAGACCTGGAACAACGTCGCAAAGAAGGCGATCAAATGGTTATGATGGCAGACCCAATGAAAGACTTGTTCATTAATGCTGTTGATGAAGCGCGTCGTTATGCTTATGCCCATCGTTGTGTTTCTGAACTAACCCAATTGGCAAACACCCCAGATAAAGAACGCGGTTCTATCTTGTCAACTATGATGGAAGGTCTGGCAATTTTCCGTAATGTTGCTGTTCGCAACAGAACAAGTCATTCTGATTTCCATTTTTCAGATTTACGCGGAATCAAAGACCCAAAAGACGGCAAAATTAAACCGGTCAGTGTATATCTGTCTGTGAACATGGTTGATGCCCAGGCAGTCAATCCAATTACCGCTATATTTATCGAATTGATGTCGAATTATTTATTGGCACATACGCCTGGTACAGTTGTTGATGGCGAAACTGTTGGACCATGCCCTGTGTTATTTGTGCTTGATGAAATGCCGAAAATGCAAAAACTGGACGCAGTTATCCAGGGACCTGATTTAGGACGTGGATGCAAAGTATCTTATTTAATCATTGGTCAAGATTTGCACCAGATTCAAGAAAGATACGGTCCAGATGCCGCTGCAACAATTATTTCTACTACTGCCGCAAAAATAGTTTTCCGCCAAAACGACCCAGACACAGCAGAAAGATTTTCCAAAATGATGGGACAAAAAATCAAAAAGAAATATGAAGTTGATGAGGAAAAAAACGAAGAAAAACTTGGACCAGAAAAAACCGAAGATTTATTCAGCCCGATGGATATTATGAAATTACCATCAAATAAACAATTAGTTATTTACCAAGGTTGGTATCACAGACCAATCGAAGCAACTCGTCTGGAATACTATTTAAATAAAACACCCGTCCAAAAGGCTATATTGGATAAAATGAAAATGGGTGAATCATCACCATTACCAGAGTTCTTGATTCCTTATCACCATATGGTTATGGGATACGATGGCGCTCCGAAAGTTTATAATCCAAATACAAAAGAAATAAAAATATTGGAACCGCTTAAATAATCAATTTGGCCATGCGCAAAATATTTTATCTTTGTTTGTTTTTGTTATGTGGATGCGCAGCCAGTGTTCAATCACATTTGGACACAATACAAAACGATTTTTCCAATGGGCAATTTGAATCTGAAACATTAAATAATTCAGAGCCAGCAAAACAAAACAACCTCGAACTGTTAATAAACGGTACTGCTCTATTTCATAAAAACAAGTTCCAAGAAAGCGATTCGGTTTTTGAGGAGTTTAACAAACGAAACCTTTCATCAACCGATTCGTCTGTGACACGTGAAGCCACAGGTTTATTGTTTGGCCAGGGTATAAACTCATATAAACCATACATGATGGATTCTTTATTTGTTTCTTATTATCAAATATGGGATTTATTGGCTATGAACGATTTAGAAAATGTACGTGTAGTTATAAACCAATCTTATAATCGTCAGCAAGATATGTCGATAAAATATAAAAAATTGATAGAAGAAAACAAAGATAAAATAAAATCTGAAAACACAGAGTTGAAAAACATTATCGACGCCAATACAGCAGATTGGTTGGCTTTTAACGATATTATGAATCCGGCATTAATGTATTTATCAGGCATATATTTTTTAACAATTGGCGATTATGAAAACGCGACAACATATCTGAAACGCGCTTCTGGTATGGTGCCAGATAACACGTTTATCAAACAAGATTTAGAATTGGCGCAACAACGTCAAAAACCAAATAATATAATCTGGACATTCACAGAAACAGGTTTTGCACCACGTTTACAAGAAAGAAATGCAGGTTTATTTTTACCACCAATCGGGATGATTTATTTTTCATTCAGCGAACCGATATTTGGCAACAAATCTGTAAAACCAAAAAACGCACAAATGTTGGCGAATGTGGACGCTATGTTCATAACGGAATATGGCGAATACAGAACAAACGAGATTCTGCGTTCTTATACCAGTGCTGTATCCAAAGCAACATTACAGGCAACAATGTATAATTCACACAGCAGTTCTGCACCATTGATGGGCATATTATCGTCTATATACACAGTATCATCATCAAATACTGATGTGCGCACATGGGCAACCCTGCCACAATATATATACGTATCCAGAATTGAAAACACCAAATCAAACTTGAACAATCTGGATGTAAATGATACGATAAAGTCTGAATTGAAAGCTGGTGGAAACAATCTACTATATGTCCGCACCGCACCAAATACTATTGATACAAAAGTGATAAGATTAAAATAAAGGAAACAAACACGATGGCAACCAAAGATTCCATTTTCTTTATAGATAAAGAAACGAAACTACCATATGACCCAATTAGTATAGTCATTCCGAATTTTTCTGATGATGAATCACAAATAGGATTTGATTGGTTTAAAACTTGCGGTGCTGACCTTTCCAATATGGATTTGTCTGTTTTGGGCGATAAAATAAAATATATAGTTTTTGATGAAAAAACAATTTTTCCACCTGCTGATAAATTGCCGAAAGATTTCAACCCACAAAAATTATTAGAAGACGGGAAAAATCCTGGTCTAGGTGTTCGCGATTTACACAAAAAAGGAATTACAGGTAAAGGTATCACAGTTGCAATACTTGATCAGGCTTTTAATATAAATCACCAAGAAATCAAAGATAATTTAATTCATTACGAAATCATCGGAAAGACTTTCACACATTTCCACGGTTCAATGGTATCAAGTTTATTATGCGGAAAAACGACCGGAGTTGCACCCGATACCAAGCTGGTGTATTTCGCATCTGGAACGAAAAACGAAAATCATGAAAGAACGGCCCAAAACGATATTACTGCATTAAGAAAAATTTTAGATATGAATGCGAAATTACCAGATAACGAAAAAATATCTGCTGTATCTATCAGTCGCGGTTGGTATTCTAGTGCCCCAGAAAGCGAAGAATTTAAAGAAATTGTATTGCAATTAATCGAATCTGGTGTTTTTATGTTACCAGTAAATGCTCGTACATATTATGGACCTTCCGCTAATTTTATTACAACAGACAGGAATATTAATTCGGACCCAGATGATATAAAATCTTACGTTCCTGGTTTTTGGCCCAACAAAATGCTCGACAATTTTATTCTTGCTGTTGCAGGCGGCAGAACCGGTGCAGGACCTACAGCACCAGATGATTACATGTATTGGGGCGCCAATAGTGGTATTTCTTGGGCGACACCATATATGGTTGGGGTATACGCATTGGCTAAACAGGTTTATCCAAACTTAACACCATTGAAATTTTTTGAGGTGGCCAGACAAACTGGATATCCAATGGAATTATCCGACGGACGTAAAAATATTTTAATTCAACCAAAGAAAATTATTGAACAATTACAAAACGAATTACTTTTACAACAGCAAATGAACAACAAAAAACAAAAGGACTAGATATGAAAAAAATGATACCTTGTGCAATATGCCTTGCACTTTGTGGTTGCAGTGAAACACGCGTTATTGATTTACAAAATGACAAAGAAGTTTCAACTATGCAAAATGTTATGGAATTGGAATATCGTGATTGGACCGATACAGCAGAAACCATGACAAAATCCATGTTAGATAGTGGCGTATTTAAACAAAAGACAAAACCAGTAATTGCAATTGGCAATATTGTAAATGATACCGCCCAACGTTTTGATACTGATATTTTGACCAAGAAAATCAGAACAACAATTCTGAAATCTGGCAGCGCACAAATCGCAACAAACTTTTCTGGCGAAGACACTGTATCCAATGCTGTTCGTAATGTTCGCAACAACGACGAATACGACCAATCTACTGTTGCCGGCAAAGGAAACTTGATTGCACCAAATATGTCATTATCTGGTAAAATGCTGCAAAGAAATATGAAATTGAAATCCGGTTGGTTTTCATCAAACGATACACGCGTAGAATATTATCTGCAAATGACTTTGACAGACCTGAAAACAGGTTTATCAGTTTGGGAAGACGAAAAACCAATTATCAAAGAAGGCGACCACGCACCAACATGGTAAACACAAAATATAATCAATCAAAAACCGCCTATACGGCGGGTTTTCTGTTATTTAACAATTTCACCGTTTGAATAATTTATCTTTTCACGACCAACAATTATATTTGTTCCATCATATTGTGGTGACACCTGTTTTTTGACTTTAGTTTTCCAATACACCGAACCATAAACTGTGTTTATTGCATATAAATTATTATCTGCACCAACAACAAAAGCAAAATCATCAACCAATATAAAATCAACAGGCACAGATATATTTACACACCAAACCTTGTCACCATTGGTTGATTTCAATTTACAGAACGCATCACCCAGCCCACCAGCATAAACAAAATTTTTATCCACGCCGATACGCGCAACAATATCAACAACCCCAGAACCACCAGTTAAATTGTTTTCTTTATAGACATCATTTACCCAAACAACTTGACTGTTATTTCTGTTTAACTTTATCACCTCTCCCGTAGAAAGTCCTGTATACAAGAAATTACCAACACAAATTGGTTGCTGATTATTTTTTACATAATTATCTGTGGCAATACCCCTGAAAATCTTTCTATCCCCAGACCAAATTACGTTTTTATCATCTTGCTTGTAATCACAGTCTGTATCGCCATATATATTTTTTGCCCTGTCAGATAAATGTGGAACATCTTTATCAACAATATCGATATCAGACTTTCCAAATATATCATAACGTTCACCTGGCAATATTGGGTCATGTTTAGAACAACCCGTTATCACCAAACAAACCGTCAAAAAAGCAAATATTTTTTTCAATGCCCAGCCCTATTTTAACATTTGCGCAGTTGCAGAAATCGAATCGGGTGCATCACTATCGTTTATGATCACATCTAAAAATTTGTCCGCTTGTTCTTTCTTGTTTTCAGACAAATATTTTTCAGCAACCATCAAACGCGACATATAAAAGAAAGGTGAAGATTTTGTATCCATACCTGATAAATACTTTTCCAATTCTTCTGCCGACATTTTATCGCCATTGATAGAAGCCAAATGCACAAGCGCCAAATCCTTGAAATCACGTGTATGCGCATTATTTGCCAAATCTTCCAATTTTTTAACGTCTTTATCAATCAAATACGATTGAAACATCGCCAAATCAGCGGTTGCCCCATTTGAATTCTTTGATAAATTAGCCAGCGCACCAGCATCCATATTTGCCAGCGCTTCTTCGTGCGCACGCGCAATCGCCATCTTGGACGCATAATGCATACGTGTTCCAATCTGAATACCGCATACAATAATCATTACCCCAAGTGCAGCACCAACAATATAGCGCCAATATTTCTTCAAGAATTGTTCTGTCTTTTCGTTATTAACATCTTCCCATACTTCACGATAAAGCGCATCTTCGGCATATTCTTCGCGGGTTTTCTTCACAGGTTGTTTAAGGTTTTTATTCCTTGCTAAAATACTTGTCATAAAACATCTCCATTTCTTGATAAATTATTATTTATTGGTTATACTATAAAAGTTATGAAAAAGCAAATCAAGACAACTTTGCCGTCAACCGCATCAACTGCCATAATGCCGTCTTATGGTTCTGGGGACGATATTGCCCTGACAAAATATATGGCAGAAATACAAAAGTTCCCTATTCTATCTGCTGAACAAGAATATGAATACGCGACAAAATGGGTACGCGAACACGATAATGTCGCGGCTGAAAAATTGGTTGCGTCACACTTACGTTTGGTTGTGTCAGTTGCCTATGATTTCAAGAATTATGGCTTGCCAGTATCTGACTTGATTGCCAGTGGCAATATGGGCTTGATGCAGGCATTACAAAAATTCGATCCAGAACGCGGTTTTCGTTTTTCTACATACGCTATGTTTTGGATCAAGGCGGAGATATACGAAACAATATTGAATAATTGGTCAATTGTGAAACTGGGCTCATCTGCCAATCAAAAACGTGTATTCTTTAATTTATCACGTGCAAAGCGCGCCTTGGGCATAATGGACAACAACTTGTCTGATGAACAAACAAAACAAATCGCAGATTATCTGTCAGTATCCGAATCGGATGTTGAAAATGTTTCGACGCGAATGTCTGCACGCGATGTGTCGCTAAATTCGCCAATGGGCACAGATTCAGATGCCAAAGATATCTTATCAAACATGGCAGATACACGTGTAAATATCGAAGACACACATGAACAATTGGAATTCAAACGTCGTGGTTATGAATTATTACGCAAACACCTTGATGATTTACCCGAAAGGGATCGTGAGATATTGCGGGCGCGCAGATTATCTGACCCCGCTGCCACACTCGAAACATTATCAAAAAAATATAAAATTTCACGCGAACGCGTTCGCCAAATCGAAGAACGCGCATTTAATAAATTGCGCGATGCCATATTAAACGAATCGGGTGACACACCAAAACTTATCCAGGATAAATAACAAAATGAATTCCAAACGCCTATGTTTTATTATCGCAACACTCTTGATGTCATCACAAGCCTCTGCTTTGGATTACAAGGCTGATAATTGGACATTTCGATTGAATGCAGACGGCATGGTCGGCTTTTTACAAGAAAAAATCGACAAATCTGATTTCATAAACGATTGGGATATCAAAGCGCAAATCTTCTATAAGTTCAATGACACACAAAGGTTTGGTGCTGTATATTCAATTGATGCAGATGCCGTTGAAGATAAAGACTATGTCCACGATGCGTTTATTTTATTCGAAGACAGAACTATTGGTCGTGCAGAATTTGGTCTGACACATTCTGTGGCGCGCAAGATGGGATTGGGATTACCAGACGTTGGCTATTTACGAATAAACGATGATTCTATATTGCACAAAGAACTGGACCTGAAACGTGTTTTAATATCTGATACAACTGCAACAACAGGACACAAAGCATTACATTTAAATCTGGCAACCCGTGCAACAGAATACGGCCAATATGGTATATCTGTATCTGGATTGACAGACGATTATAATTACGCGATTGATATGGCGGTAAAATTGAAACAACCGTATGGTAAATTAAAGGCTGCATATTCTTTCGCATTGTCATATATGAACAAACCCGAAAATTATGAAGAACAGTCGTTTAACCCAACCATAACCGCAGATTGGCGTGGTCAGGTTGCATTGGGAATAAACCTGCAATACAACAGCTGGATTTGGGGCACATCCGCACGTATGATTTACGACCACAAACCAATAAATATACCATCTGACGGTTTTGTTGTGGGCAGTGGGCTAAGTTATGATTTATTGCAATACAGCATATCTTTAACTTATTTATATTCTGATACAACAGTATGGAAACACAGCGATAATAACACAACACGTGAATATAATGATTATATACATACTATACTTGCATCATTTCGATATAAATACAGCGAAAACACACATCTATTTATGTCTGGTGGCATAGCATCAGACAAACCATTTTTTGCCGTCGGCTTAAAAGCAGGATTTTAATAAAACAAACTTGTTCAATCAGGCAACCCCGCGATATTCATGTAAACTAGAACAAACATGTTGACAATCATATATTTTGTATTATAATACGCTTATCAAAGGACTAAAAACCTTAAAATAACAAAAAAGGATAAAAAATGAAAAACATAAAAGACATAGTTAAAACATCGCTGGTTTCTGGCAAAAAATTGCTTGCTGGTGCTAATTTAGTTGCTTTAACAATTGCTATGACACCAAATAGTGTTGACGCACAGAGTTTCGCAAACAAAGAACAAAAACAAGCGATTCGTGCAGATAAAAAAGATTTGACGACAGATATAACAAATGCTGTTGAAAACTTGCTTCCAAACAAAATCGATTGTTTCACCAAGGGTTCAAATGTATGCCGTTTTGAATCCCAGTATCCATCAAAATCAGAAGGCGACTCTGCAATATCACAAATTAAACAAAACTTATCCGAACTTGGTTGCCGAGTAAGTCTAGATGAAAATGGCTGCGAAGGTGTCGACGCCAAAATATGTCAAATGATTTGGTGGGAATGCAAAAAAGGTATACAAGTTAGAAGTGTTATGTATATGCGAACAAAATAAAAATTTCGAAATTTATACAACTAACTGTATTTCAAAAAAGAACAGACGAAAAAACACCCCGCCGTTCGGCGGGAGGGGGCTATTATTTATTTATGCGTAGTGCCTCAAGTGTTTTTACGTCAGGGTCATTATTGATATCAAAAGTTTGTGATACAGTTTTCCCATCACACTTCACGTCGAGTTTGGTGTGATTCTCCTTCCACTCATACTCGCAATTCCAATTCTGTTTTCCACAACCAGCTTTCACACAAAGATTCTCAATCGCTGTGTTTCTGTTGTCTCTAGCTGTGGCATTATCTGCTAGTCGTTGTTCAAGCTCTTCCTGCTCTTTTTCTTTGGCTTCACGTTCTGCTTGCTCTTTCTTCAGTTTTGCGTCTGCCTGATTACGTTCAAATTTTGCTATCTCATCAGGGAAACCAAGTAATTCATCTTTCGTCACACCGGTTTTTGTATTTTTACAACTATAACCGCCATCTGACGTATTAACTTTATAACCATCTGTCTTACATACAGATAGCTGGCATCTAATTTGACCATCAGGGGCACGTTTATATGTACCTTCACCGCCACCATAATATTCTTTACACGTATCACCTATTGCTTTACATTCCTTACCATTTAGCCACAAATGATTACCATCTCGTTCACACGCTTCCTTTGCACTACTTTTCAACACTATTGGTTTTGGTTCCGGTTTAATTTCTTCTTTCTTTGGCTCTGGTTTTGCTTCGACTTTCTTCACAGTTCTTGTTCCACCCCAAACCTTAACAACTTTGTCCATGCAAAGATTATTTTCTGTATTTCCACAGAAATATTTCTGTAAACTCGTGTATACTCTGCCACCTTCCCCATTACTGCTATCTGATAAATCATCAAATTCAAATTCTGTATCACCACATTTCAAGAAGTCTTGATTTCTCTCGGTCCTTACGTTTGATGAACACGCATCTGAACTTAAACTATCTGCCCCAAAAAGCCTTTTCGCCTGATCCAGATTGTTTAATTGTACTGCACTATACCTGGAATCTATTTTTGTCTGCGGTTCTGCTGGTTTTTCTTCTTTCTTCTCTGCCTTTCGTTCTTTTTTTGTTCCACCCCAAACAGTCATAACCCCTTCCATACAAGGTTCGTTTTCTACACTTTTACCAGTATTTCCACAGAAATGTTTCTGCAAACTTGTGTATACTGTGCCACCTTCATCATTACTGCTGTCTGACAAGTCATCGAATTCAAATTCTGTATCACCACATTTCCAGAAATCTTGCTTTTTAGCACCAACGTATCCGGTCCTTACGCTTGAACATGCGACCGAACTTAAACCATACACACTCAAAAGTCTTTGAGCCTGATCCAGATTGTTTAATTGCACTTCACTATACCTGGAATCTATTTTTGTCTTTGTTTCTACTGACTTCTCTTCTTTTGGTTTGGAACCACCATACATTACATATTCAACATTATCCTTGCAACTTATAGTCATAAGCTCTGGTTTTTCAGTTCCACAAAAATATTGGCTCAAACTTTTTTCTACATCTCCAGGTTTATTATTATCTTTGATAATATTATCAAATTCAACAATCCTTACAATTCCGTCTTCTTCTTCTTCACATCTCACAAAATCTTGGCGTTGACCTTTACCTGCGCTTTCCACCTTGCATCCATATGGTCCCGTAATAAGGTTCGTAACAATGAACAACCTTTGTATCTGATCAATATTGTCTAACCTGACATTCTTAAACGCGGTGATATTTTCGACTTTTGCCTCTGTTGTCACCGCATCTACCGCACCATCTTTTTCATTTTTTGTTGCCACAGCATTGGTACCCGTCGGAGTTGTACTGTTGGATTGGGCTGTTTGTGGCAACGCACAGCTACCGAAACCATTATCTACATAACCGGGTTTACAATTACAATACCCATCTGATGTCCAATATTTTGTACTATCTTGTTCACATTCTCTCTTTTTTTGTTCTGCCAAACGTTTGTCTTTAATTGTTTGTTGCTCATCACGAGCAGCTTTTGCTTTTTCAATATCATCCTTGGTGTTGCTTAAAACCACAGCTTCTGCGATATTGGCGCCAATACCAACCGCAGTTATACCCAATGTTGATATACCAGCAATTTTCAGATTTTTGGTTGTGCCCTGACACTTTTCTAATTTTTCCATCTTGGCCTGCTTTTCAGCAATTAACTGTGTAATTCTGGGGTGTTGCGCAAATGATGGCAATACAGTAAATACAAGAAAAAGGCCCATCAATGCCTTGGCATATATATCCAAATTTCTACGGGTTTTGGCGCATCCGAACATCTTTATCTCCTCTTTATTAACTGTATTTTATCATATTTTGCATTTTCGTGCAAACACTAAATTATCTAAAACAAACAGCTTAACGTGGCAGGAATATTTTTAGCAAAAAACCACAATGTCCTGTAATCTGACATGTATATCGTCGCAAGCAATATTGCGCCAACAACAAACACGAACATCACACTTACTTTTTTACCATGCAGACAATACACCGCAATATTGTAAAGCAAGAACAAAATATACAAATCTGTCGCAATACTTATCACCCAAATAGAAGTACAATTAAACGCCAATGAATTCAGAATCAAAGCCAATGGATACACAAAAAATATAGACGCCAATCCTTTGACTGCAATTTCCCAATCCCTGTCCCCCATGGTTATCTCAGAAACCAACATCATTAAACCCGCAAACACGAACAACAAAACAACCGCCAATACTGGACAAACAATTATCGCCTTGAACAAAGCCAAGATTGTAAATGGATTTCCGCGAACCAATTGCATAACTAAAACCAATATGCCACCAATCAAACCCCACAAAAAAGCACGTAGCATAGCATCTTCCATTTTGCCGTCTGCTACGATTTTGGAAAAAAAGTACTTTGGTCTGAAAAATATATCAGTTAAACGTTTGAACCAATTTCTTTTCTTCGCTTTCATTTTTGCCTCCTTGATGTTTGCTTATTTATATTTTTGCTTTATAATTGAAAAAAATCAATGGAAAAAACATGAAGAACATAGTCATAGTTGGTCGTCCAAACACTGGAAAATCAACGCTTTTTAATGGATTAACAAACACACGTGATGCTTTGGTTCACGACAGACCAGGCGTGACACGTGATGTGATTTCTGGGAAAATACCGAATCGTCCATGGAATGTATTTGATACCGCTGGTCTTGAAAATACTAAATCTGGCATTGGATACGATTCGACAAATATGGCTGTGCAAACACTTGAAAAAGCAGATGCAATTTTATTTGTGGTTGATGGTCGTAATGGATTGACACCTATGGACATTGAATGGGCTAAATTGGTTCATCGGAAAAGCAAAGCACCTGCCCTGTTGCTGATAAACAAAACAGAATCCGCAAAAAGATTATCAGACACCAGCGATTTTTATAAACTGGGTTTTGGTGAACCGATTTCAATATCTGCAGAACACAAGCGTGGTTTTGATGAAATATATGACTTTATGGATAAAATTGCCAAAGACGATATGGTTGATGAAGAACCAGACAAGCAAATTAAAATTGCAATTTTGGGACAACCAAATGTTGGTAAATCAACTTTTGTAAATCGTGTTTTGGGTGAAAATCGCCAGATTGTAAAAGACGAACCCGGCATAACACGCGATACAGTAAAAATACCAACACGATTTTATGGTCGTGATATTATTTTGATGGACACTGCTGGATTACGCAGAAAGGCTGGTGTCACAGACGATGTTGAAACTTTATCTGCATTAAAATCTTTGGATGCTATTGACAAAGCAAACGTTGTTATTTTAATTGTGGACGCAACAAAAAATATTGAAAACCAAGCATTATCAATCGCTGCACGCGTTTATGATGCTGGTAAAATACTATGTGTTGCACTAAATAAATGGGATTTGGTTGATCCAGCAGAACGTGATGAAAAACTGTTAAAACTAAAACACCAATTCACAAATTCATTTCATCAGATTATAAAGCCTTTGATTTTGGCTGTATCCGCCGAAACAGGTATGGGCGTCCAAAATATGTTCAAACGCATTTATGAACAATGGGATATCAGTAATTCAGATACACCAACAAGTTTGATAAACAGAATTATTGAAAAATTGGTTGCCGACAGACAACCGCCTATGTCACGTCTGAAACGCCCAATGAAAATCAAATTTGCACACCAGACCGGGCACCATCCAATGAAGATAACTATAAACGTTGGGGGCGCGTCTGATATTCCTGAGTCATATACACGATATCTACGTCGCGGAATTGCCACAGCATTACACTGGGAACATTTACCAGTTGTAATTGAATATAACAAATCAGAAAATCCATTTGATTAAAAATGCTAAACATCAAAAAATCCGCTGTATAGCGGATTTTATTTATCTTGCAAAATCAATTATTGAACCAAATAATACCGCAAAAAAGAAACATACACTGCCACCAATAACAAACAAATGCCATAATGCGTGTGCAAATTTCAACTTACGCCATAAATAGAAAATCACACCAATTGAATAAGATAATCCGCCGGCCAATACAAACCACATTCCACGCGCAGATATTGTTTTTATCATCGCAGGCAAAATCCACAACAATGCCCAGCCCATAATTAGATATAATGCGACCATCCATTTAGGTTGACGGCGCGGACTTTTGATTTTCATAATTGCGCCAAATATAACAATCGCCCACAAAACACCAAACATAGACCACCCAAGACCTGCATATCCACCAAGATTCAAATTAACCAATAAAAATGGTGTATAGGTTCCTGCTATCAAAGCATAGATTGCAATACTATCCCAAACCTCAAAAAAACATTCTGTTTTATCACCGATAGTCGCGTGACACATAGTCGAACCAAAATACAAAGTAAACATAGTGACACCGAATAACGAACACGCAACCACAGCCCATGGGTTATGATGCACAACGGCAAAAGCAACCAACAAACACAAACCTGCAATTGCCAGACCAATACCAATACCATGTGTTAAAATATTCAGCGCCTCTTCTGATTTAGTTGCTTTACGTTCCCAACGAAATAAACCTGTTGCTTGTAAAACCCGCAACAAACTGAATGCATGTTTATCACGTTTAACTTCTTTCAATTGTTGTTTAACAACTTTTTTTGCTTTTTGCATAATATGCTATACCCCTTTCTTTCCGCTGTATACACAAGATTATATATGTTGATTTATACGTTCACGAACACGCTTATCTCCCAACACATGCATTATCGAATATAAATCAGGCGTATTTGTTCGACCAGTCATCGCAACACGTAAATTCATTGCTGCTTCACCAGGTTTAACACCGTATTTTTCTGCCACTTCAACAATTTTTGACCACCAAGTATCTTTATCATCTGACTCATTCCAAGTTTCCAAGAAAACTTTTAATATATCTTTGTTATATTCATATTCTTTATTTGGAACGAACAAGAAATCCCAGAAATAAGAAACTTCATCCAAGGTCTGTTGCCATGTGATAAAATCTTTACGAATACGTTTTGGATTATCACGTTCGATTGCCAATACAGATGTTAAATACGCAACATCAGCAATTTGCTTTTTATTGTTATCATTGCCGTATTCATTTGCCCAATCAACAATATTTTTTACCAAAACATCAACTGGTAAAGTGGCAATATATTCTTTGGCCCACCATTCCAATTTTTTCATATCAAACAAAGAACCAGACACAGGCATTTTCTTTGGTTTTAACTCATAATCCCAGAAACTTTTAACTTGCCCCTTCATCTTTGCTTCTTCATAACCTGGCGCTAAAATATTCCCCAAATATTCAACTACAGAATCTGTTGGCCAACCCTTTTGCAAGAAAAACGCAAGATTATTCTCTGGGTCTTTGCTTTTAGACATCTTGCGTTGATTACCAGTTTCTTCGTCAATTTTATCCAATGTCGCAATATGAATATAATTTGGTAATTGCCAACCCATCATACGAAACATTTGAACATGTAACGAAAAAGTCCCAAAATAAGATCTATCACGAACAACATGTGTGGTACGCATAAAATGGTCATCACACAAATGCGCAAAATGGTAGGTTGGTAATCTGTCTGTAGATTTTATTAATACTATATCTTCGTTATTTTCTGGAACAGATAAAGTTCCCTGAATTAAATCTTTACAATATATTCTGTTGTCAGGATTTCCCATCGAATATAAACGAATTGTTGGAACTTCACCATTATCAAGATGTTTTATAATATCTTCTTCGCTGATATCCCTGTCGCGCGCAAATTCACCATAAATTCCCGTTCCAAACCCTGCTGCACTTTGCTTTGCGCGAATATCATCCATTTCTGCTTGGGTTAAAAAACATGGATATGCGAGCCCCTTTTCCAACAAATACGCGGCAACAGAATGATAAATATCTTTGCGTTGCGATTGATAATAAGGTCCATATTCACCACCATAACAAACCCCTTCATCTGGTCTAAAACCAAACGCTTTCATACCCTTCAAAATTATGTCTACTGCTTCTTTGAGTTCGCGTTTAGTATCAGTATCTTCAATACGCAACATAAACAATCCACCAGATTGTTGTGCCAATTTATAACCAATTGTACTGCTTAACAAATTACCCAAATGCATATAACCTGTTGGACTTGGCGCAAAACGTGTCACCATAGCCCCCTCTGGTAATTGACGTGGCGGATATTTTGCCTCTAATTCATCCAAAGTATATTTAGGCGCACCACCCAGGACACGAGCAATTAAATCTTTTGATAATCCATTACGCATTTTATTTCACCTTGTTTTTATAACAAACTGATTTTATACTAAATATATGGAAAAACAAGAATTAAAACATTTTGGAACAAAAGAACTGCGAACCTTTGGTCGCAGACATGGTAAAAAATTGTCCAACCGCAAACAATGGCTAATGGAAAATCTGCTTCCAAAAATCACTCCAAAATCTGATGTATACAGCACAAAACCGGCAATTTTAGAAATCGGATTTGGTAATGGCGAACATTTACGTGATCTGGCAATCAATAACCCAGATAACATTGTTATTGGCGCAGAACCCTTTGCAAACGGGGTTGCCGCCCTGCTTTCTGCTATAACAAACGAATCGGATAATACACTATTAAACGAATACAAAAACATACGGATTTATCCAGATGATGTTCGTATTCTGTTGCATAGCCCCGAATTCAAATCTGTTAAGTTTTCACAAATTTGGGTTTTACATCCTGACCCATGGCCAAAGGCAAGGCACGAAAAACGCAGATTATTAAACCACGAATTTCTAAATCTTTTATCTGCATATTTGACGCAAAACGGTGAAATTATAATTGGTACTGACCATTGGGAATACTATGATTGGATTATTGAACAATTAAAACAAACAAACTTGAAAATAAAATCAACCACATTGGACACCATACAAACCAGATATCAATTGAAAAACAAGGCAGGAACCAGCAATCCAAAATATTTGGTTTTATCAAACGATTAGTATTCCAAGAAAAAGTGTAATTTATCAGATAATTCGTGCCTTTCAGATTCAACCAAACGAATAACCTGATCCATACGCTCATAATCGTTATTCAGCGAAACAAGCAATTCGCCATTAAAATCCCATTTTTGCAACATCCCATAAACACGACCAACAAAATCAGACCGATTGCCCATGTCTTCGCCCAATGTCAAACAAAGTGCATTTGCACGAATATTACGTAATCTTTGGAAAACCATATCCCAATCAGCAAAACCAACATCATTTATATCAAAACAAACACATAAATCATGTCCAAAAAACAAATCATCACGAACAAACTTTAATATATCCACAAACCTGTCAAAATCACGTAATCGAACAAAAATTTGCGCGCCATTTGCACCTTTTCTGAAAACGTCGGCTATATTAGAAACCAACAAAGCCACATCTTTATCCATATTTTTCTGCAATGGGGCAAAATAAAAACGTGATAGTATTTTCACATCATTTTTTTCAAGGCACGCCCATAAAAAATATACCGTTTCAGGCGATACGGATATTAAATTGACCTTGTTTTCTATAACGCTATTCGCAAAATTTGCTAAATCGTTGGTATCAAAAACACCGTCACACCAAAAAGCGATCCGTTTATCATGATCAGAAAAAACTTCATTTGCTTCTATCATTTGTCTGTAAGTCTATCATAAAATATGATATAATGGAAACGAAATGAAAAAATACCTTGGACAAATTTTAGCAACTATACTTCTTGGCACCTCAATTTTGCTGGGGTTATCGTTCTGGTTAAATGTACGGTTCAGTTTTAATATGTTAAACGCAACTCATTGGAACGAATTGACCAGATTGCAGGCAGCTCATACACCCATTAATAAGCTATTCTATATATCACTTGGGGTTGCTGTTTTTCTTTTTATATTTGGTTTGTATATGATATTCAGACCACGTTTTCGTAATATATTCAAATCCAACAAGGTTGTAAACACCTATCAGCCGCTTCAAATAAAACAAACCGATACAGAAATGGGTATCAACAAAGAACAGATACCATTGCCACAAACGACAATACCCTTGCAACAGCCACCAAAATTAAATTTGCCCAAACGAATGGTGGCGGCAACTATGCAAAAACACATTTTACAACAATCACAACAAACAAAAACGGACATTACACAACCAAACATCTATGATTCAGAATTATCAGAAATATTTAACGATGCTGGATACAAAGTTAAACCTAATTTAACAATCGCAGGTTTTACAACTAATCTATTTGCAATTGGTACAAACGAACAAGTTTGGTTTGGCGCTGTTGATTGTGATATAGAACAATTTACAACCGCTGTAAACAGATTGAAATCCCTTTTTGCAGAAACTTTGGACGATGTACCTATAAACCTGTCCGCTTTTATTTTGGACACCAAACATTTATATGAATCAAATAATGAAACGCTTATATTCTACTCTATGGACGAATTGAAAGGATTCATAAGCGATAATCCAAACCCAGAAATAACAGACTCGGAACGTGAAAATTTCGATGCCTATTCGGATTATATTGACACAATCATACAATATGCTAAAAATGTGTAAAAGGTTTGATTGAAAAATGCAATTTAATGAAAGTTCTGCACTAGAAAGACTGGCGGCATTAGGTATGGACGATATGCCCGTTGTTGAATACACCCCAAATCGTTGCATTATTGATAAAGATTGGTTTATAAAATATTCCGCTATGCGTCGCGATTTTTTGGCTTCATTGACAGATTCTTTTGATGAAATTGCGTTTCTAAATCTATCTCAAGATGAGTTTATGAATTTAATAATGGGTAAACAAATGCCTGACAATATGTCTTTGCGTTTCAGAATACCACTTATATGGGGTGGCAAAATTAATATAGACAACATGTTCATGTGCCTAACTTTTCCGCACAGTCATAATTTAGACAGATTTATTATTGAACAAAGCGATGCAAAGACTGTATTTTTACCAAATCCAGCAAAAAAAATTTATGTATCAACTCATTTAGCGACTGGCGGTACCGGCGGAAATGCTACATCTGACCGATTATCCCAATCTGCATTTTTTGCATCTGGACGGGGAAACGAATAAATGACAACTAATGAATTTATATCTTTGATAAAATCTCGTGGCGCAATTATCGCACCCGCTGGACAGACTGGTATAATAAACACAACTAATACTATTCTGAAAGATTTACGTGCCGCTATGTTACCATCTTTTTTGATAGATTTATATTACAATACTTTCGGTATAACCTTGGGCTCTGCATGTATATTCGGTCCGACAGAGGTTAACCGCGGAATAAAATATCCACTACCTTCGATTGTTGATATAAACAAAGAAATTGCTGGAAATAAAAATTTATTCGGAAAAACTGTGTTCGGTCGCAACGATTTATTTTGGTTTGCAACTGATGCTATGGGAAATTGTTTTATGCTAAACAACTTAAATTTAGCTGTATTGCGCAAATATGATGATCCATATCGTGCAATGCTAGATTGTCTTATCGTTGGGAAAATATAAAATGCACAAAATATCAATATCTTTATCTGGACACCAAACCAGCATTTCTTTGGAACAAGAATTTTTTGATGTGTTGAAAACACTTGCACACCAAGAAAACAAGTCTGTTGCAACTGTCATCAAAGAAATTGATGACAATCGAAAACCAGAATCTAATCTTTCTTCTGAAATACGGATATGGATATTGAAACAATTGTTGAAAACAACAAAATAAATATCATCCA
>DBXG01000034.1:0-33160 GCA_002309215.1 Alphaproteobacteria bacterium UBA1218
ATCAGTTCGTCTTTACATATTATATATTCGCAAGACAAGTTTTTTAACGAGGTTAATATTATCCGTCGGCGACAAGCGCCGTCGCGATAAGCAAATTCACAAAATCAAAGATTTTGGATTTTTCTAAACCTACTACCTGTCTAGGATATGCACATTTGACTTAGTCAAAGTTTGGATATTCCAAATTCAACTGTCTGCATATCTCTTCTTGAACAGATTTTTGAAATACATCAAAAATCATTTTGATGAGCTGCTTTTATTCACAATGTTGCGATTTAATCGCTAAATTTCAGGGGTTGATTTCTTTTTCTGATTCGATTTCAACTTGAAAGCCCGGTTATTATGACTAGGAACATCTAAAAAGTCAAGTTTTTTTTCTAAAATAATCTAAAAAAAATCCTATAAAACAAAAAAGCCCAGAAATCAGGCATTTTATACAATCAAAAAAATTAAATATTCTGGAATCAGTGGACACCAAAACCACAAAAAACACATAAAAAATGATTCGGTTTGACCGATTCGCGAACGAATTCGTGCGATTCGTTCATACCGAATCGGTCAAAGCCATATAAAAGTCGTATTAAAAACGATACATAAAACCAAGTTTAACCAATGGATAAAATTTGTATTTATCCAATTCATCTTGAGCATCTTGTAACTCTGCATTCTTACGCGCATTAAAATCCGCAACCAAACTGTTATAATTCGGGTCACCCACAAAATTCTTCCAAGTACCGCCATCATTATATTGCAGATTATTAACATCAACCTTCAAATCCAACTCTGCGGCTTTATTTGTGAACACAACCCCCGCATCCATATAGATTTTGAATCCCCAGAATAAGCCTAAATCAAAACCGGTTCCTGCATACGGGCCATGATATTTCCAATCAATTGTCCCTTTTCCATAAACATCGTTTCCAAGATATCTGTATTTGGTTCCACCAAACTCAAATTCCATCGTTCCCGCCGGCAATCCGTCCACAGTACCCTTTAAATTTGCATCTACATCTAAATTACCAAACATATAACCAGCTGTTATACGCCAACCACCCAAGAACCAGGTATTTCCAAACGGATAAAAATCTACCATCGCGCCAAAATGCTTTGCTTTGATAGAACCATCAATAATGCTGATTTCATCGTTTATCTCAATACCTTCATCGCCCATATAATTATCAACAATTTTATTTATCGTAGATTTTACAGGGCTTGTTGTCGCAAAATCGAATCGGACGCCGAATCGCTTTGCCCAAAAAGAATTAAAGTTTTTATTGTTATAGCCAACAAACATATTCAGACCACTGGTTGGCGAAACACCCAAGCCAACTTGCATACCACGTGGAAACTTTGTTTTAGGGTTGGTATTTGTCACTGTTTCTTTTGCAGGTTGTTCATCAAGATATATAATTCCCGAATCATTTGACTGTGCGACATCTGGTGTTTTTGCATCGTTTGCAAAAGCAGATACAGAAACCGCTGTTAAAACTGCAACAATAGAGATTTTTTTCATAATTTCACCTTTCCTTTGGTTATGAATCTTTTCTTAGTATAGAGTTTTTAGTAATGCAAATACAACAAAAATATTTATTTAATAACGACTATTTTTGTGATACAATGTATGTCATGAAAAACAAAATTTCTTTTTTAGCTGTGCTTGCTATTGCGCTTGGTGTGAATTGCGCCAATGCGTCTGAATGTGTTGATGATGATTGTGAATTAAATCCTGTTGTTGTCGTAGAAGAATCCGAAACAGTTGACGCATTGGAACCAAACGAAGTTACTGAAACCATTTGGGCAACCGACACAAAAGAACAATCCGAACAAATTGATTGCGAATATGATTTCAATTGTCCTTTTGATTCAGCAGACGAATGCGCAATATGGTATCAAAAACCTGTGTATAAACAGGCTGTGAATCCACGTGGTCCACATATAAACCCGATGAAAACAGACGACATTATTTATGCGTTAAACACACAACCAAATGCGTCTGCAAATAATACGGTGTTTGCGCCTTTGGTGGACAGATATAAAATGTTGATGCGTGCGTCCAAGGCTTGCTGCAGAGAAGGTATTATATATAAATTACATACCGAAAACGCGACTGACGACCAGATTTATAGATTCTTGAAAGACGATGCGAATCGTTTTGCGGTTGGTTCGCGTTGCTTGGTTATGAATAATGAATATTTAGCGTCCAGTTATTCTAATGGTGTAAACGGTAAAATGGTTGCCGATGTTCGCAACGCTTGTCTGTGCAAGAATCGCGAATGGTTTGATTCATTATTGTCGCCATTTAACGATATTTATAATCGTGTCCCTGAATTTCAATCTGCGCCATTTGATTATACATACACAGATGGTCTGAAACGTGAAATCACAGTATCTATAAATACCGATGTCCAAAATACTATGAATATGTTGGAATCGTGCCCAGATTAAATAAAAAAATGCCCAAACGGGCATTTTTTATTTGTTTGACACATTCTTGCGAACCCATGCATAATTACGAAAAAACTCGGTTCCAGGTGCTGCAGGATACCCCATCCATCTTTCACCGTCTGGAATATTGCGGAACACACCACTTTTTGCACCGACTTCTACATCATTACCAATATGAATACCATTTGCTACACCAACCTGACCAGCCAACAAAGTTCTGTCGCCAACAACAGCCTGACCAGCCAATCCGCAACCAGAAGCCAAAAAGCATTCTTTGCCAATGACAACACCATGTGCGATTTGGCAAAGGTTGTCTATCTTTGTTCCGTCACCTATAATTGTATCGGTTAACAATCCCCTGTCGATACATGTATTAGCCCCCACAGAAACACGATTACCCAATACAACCCGACCAGTATGCGGTATAAACACATTTTTTCCGTCCTGACGCGTATAACCAAAGCCGTCCTTGCCAATTACTGCATTTGCATTTATCACGCAATCAGAGCCGATTGTAGCGTTTTCAATATGTGCCCCGGAACAAACAACTGTATTCGCCCCCAGCACCACATTACGACCAATAAAAGCACCTGGATATATCTTTACCCCAGCCTCAATAACTGCGCCACGTTCCACAGTTGCAAATTGCCCGATATAAACTGTGCTTTTCTTGCGGAAAAATACACCGCGTGCAACATGTGAAAAATAACTAACTCCAAAACGAGGCTTTTCACGATAAATTTCCCCCAATATTTTTACAATATTTCCGCGCGGACTGTCAGTAATCAACAGAGTTGTTCCGGCTGGTGCATCATTAATTTGTTCTGGTTGCAATAAAATCACAGATGCCTTGGTATTTTTTAGAACCTCAATAGGCAAAATTTTGAATGCCGCAGAATTACGTTCTGTGGAATAGAAAGCCAGTTGTCCTGGACGTGCATCAGCAATTGGTGCAACCCCAGTAATAACCTTTTTCGCATCGCCCTGTAATTTCAGACCGAATTTAGCAGCCAATTCACCGGCAGTTGTCCGATTAGCACGTGGTCCAAATAGTAATTGTAATAACCTTTTCATTTCTTCGCCTTTTTTGTATTTTTTTGATTATAAAAACATTGCATCTTGAAAGCAAGGCAAAATCTAATAGACCCAAAGGTCTCACTATGAACAATTTTGGTTTCCCACCCAAAGTCTCGACGTAGCGACAGCAAAGACGGACATGGCGGGGTGGATTGTGACGCAGTCACAAGACGGGGCGGGTATTCTGGTGTATTTGTAATAATGAACGTCTGGAACAACAATTTATTTGAACCCTCCCCGCCCTGTGGGCCCTCCCCTCCGATGGAGGGGAATTATTATCGGGCTAGCCTGATACTGGTTCTCCTCCTGCGGAGGAGTACCCGCAGGGGGAGGTGGTCTTTGATTCCAGATAATACGAACACCTGAAAGACCACCCCGTCCGCTTTCGCTGACGCTACAGCGAGACACCCCTCCGCAGGAGGGGAACTTGCTCTCGAACTAGGCTAAAACAAACAAAAAAACCAAGGGTTTAACCTTGGTTTTTTGTATATTTCGTTTCAATCTTAATTCATATCATCAACCTTGAAACTGATGTATTCACCATAACCGCCCAAGTCTTCACCACTGACATAACAACGGATATGATCGCGCAATGATTCTTTCCATTCGGCGACTGCTTTATCCTTTTCTTGGGCGTCCTTTGCATCAACAACAGTCTTGGCAACACCAAAACCTAACAAAGCACCAGCTGCTGTACCAATTCCAACACCCAAGCCAGTTGCAACCCCAGAAGAATTATTATTTTTGGCTTTGCTCTGGCATTCTGCCAATACTTTTTCTATCTTGTTTCTGGATTCTTGGCTCAAGCTTGACTTGCTTACATCAACCGATGTTGAACCAATTACATCATTAACTCCTTTTATATTTCCTGCGCTGTCAACACAGAACCCAGCCGTGGCTCCATATTTTTTTATGAAATTTTTTTCATTATTTGGATCTGTTTTGCAACAGCGATCCTCTTGAGTGCACTTCGTGTCACTTTTACAAAACAGATAATCTGTGTATTTACTAGCATCCTCATTACAGTAGTAAGTCGCGCCTGTACCTGTCCAATCTATATTGACACTGATACCTGCTGCACGTGCATCACGCAGACCAGCACGACATTTATCAACATCGTTATCCAAACATTTTTCCAAATTACTTATACAACTGCCTGCGTTCGTTTTTTTGTTCTTCTCTACTTTGGCATCGCTGTTTAACAAACCGTTGCCACCGATTTTACCATTTGCTAAATAATTGCCAACCAAGCCACCAGCAGTACCACCAAGCAAGCCACCACCCACAGTACTCCATGCCAAGGCAGCCTTCTTTTTCCAACTGGACATACCTGCACCATCTCTGATTTCTTGTTCTATTTTGCCCATTGTTTTATCATCAATCCAAGAACCACATTCAAATGCATCACCAACTGCAAAGTATGCGGTCGCCTTTTCACCCAAATGTTTGTTAATCGCAGGATCATCTGAAACAATAGATATGCGCGCACGACAGAATGAACCATACAAATCATTACTTGTTGTGAACTGATTTGGTTTCAAGCCCTGCTGTATATAATTTGCCGGAACACGATTAGACTTCAATTTAACCCACATAAACGCAGAACCATTATCAGCGTTCCCCATGATACCGCCATTATTATTTCCGATACAAATATTTTGTTCTTTGGTCAACTTTGCGTTATACTTCGCCTGGGCTTCTTTTTCCAAATCAACCAAAACTTGTTGGAACAAATTTGTTGCGGAAACATCATTCACATAATCGACACGATCCTGGTATACATAGTAATCATACATGCATCCTTCTTCATCTACAGTATTGCAAAGCTCTTTGTCAACGATCACAGATATGTCACAACCATTTGAATCTGTAGATACTCTACACCCAACGTGCACCCTGTTGTCTGTTGCACTCACACTGGATGCAGCAGTCAACCAATCACCACGCACATCAGAACCCCATACTTCAGATTTTTTCTCTTGCTTTTTTAACTTTTCAGCCTCTATTTTCAGGTGTTCTTCGCATACCTTGGCATTTTTAACAGTATTTACACATAAACCAGTTACAATACCGTAGTCCAAAACACCACCAACCTTGTTCATACTTCTGTTAAACGCATCTGAATCTGTTTTATATGTATCACCCATAATGTCTGTTCTGTTGCGATAGCAGTTTTTATAATCTTTGCCACACATAGATTTCACACAACTAACAACCGTATTGGAACATTGTTTTTTCATCTGTGCAATTGCCGCATCATTATAAGAAGTAGCTAAAGATGCGTTCAACGCCGCAACAACACCAATGGGATCACCGCCAGCAGCATATTCTGGGAACAATGTTGTAAATGTATTGTTATCAGTATAAGCATACATATATGCCGTATTGCTGGTCGATGCAACAGCATACTGACAATTTGGATCTGTGTTAGTAATCGCTTCACATCCAACTTTTATCTCATCATACGTGTTTCTACCATTGATAGATTTATCGGAACCTTCAGCTAGAAAAACCGATGCATAACAAGCAGAACCAACACCGCCACCGCAAGAACGCATAGCACACGTTTTCATTGTAGTCACGCATTTTTCTTTGGTTTTTTCATCGAATTTATCCAAGATGGTCTGCAAACGTTGTTTCATCGCAGAAGTCATACGAACAGCATAAACTTCTTCGAATACCATTTCATTATTATCAGGGTCCGTTAACTGAGATGCCGTTGGCATTTTACCGTCATTTGCAGTCGCATAACAATATTTATTGCCACCGATAGTTTCCTGGCACATATTTTTGATATATTTATTAACATCACCTTTTGTAATAGCATTAGATGCCGCAGCCAACTGAGCATCCGTTATCGCCACACCGTTATTAATAGCCTCTGTCATAAGTGCCAATGCAGATGACGCATTTTCCATACATTTCGCAGGATTAGAACCACATGCATTTAATATACACTGGTCTGCAACCTTATAACAAGTGGAAACCGCATTCACAGCAGCCAATTCTGCACCTTCGGCAATCATCATACCCAATCTGGAATCCGATTTTGGTGCCACAGATGTATTTGTTGAACCATACAATTCAATTATACCATCACTTTGGCAACGCGCCAATGTTGACGCACAGAATATCGACTGTTTCTTGAACTCTGCAGGGCTGGTGCACAACTCAAAATCATTACCACAAACACTGTCTTTCTTTAAGCAAGATGTATATCTTTTTACACATTGTTGTGCATCGTATTTATTTGCAATAGACGCACCCAATATGGTTTGCCCCAAAACACTGCCATCTGTTGGATATGTATAACGCGTCACTTCACCATAAGTATTTTTTTCTGCCACGTTAGATAATGCAGCCACAGAAGATGTTCCAAACAAATCATTTATGCCAGATGAAGTACATTGGGATAAAACATTTAAGCATTTTGGCATCTGGGCATGAAACAAAACATTTGTCGTACATTCTTCAAAATTTGGACCACAAGCATCATTAGCCTTGATACAAGAATTATATGCATCAATACAATCTGTATTTGTCAGCAACGACGACGCAGTAGTTGAACCCGAAGTCGTAGAACCGCTTAACAGCGCAACCGGATTTACATACCCCGCAATTGACGGCAAACGTGATGTTGCCTGGCCCATAATACTGGCACGCGAAGTTGCCGCAAAAGCACCAGGAATTACGGCCATTACTGACAGAAAACTAACGGTTTTGATAAGATGTTTCATCCCCTTTCTCCATTTATATTTATATTTATTCTATCATAGTTGCAAAAATAATAAAAGCAAAAAATGAAAATAAAATCACAATATTTTATTCATTATCTAAAATTTCTTTCAGTTCCATCATGTCATCTGGCATACGCGATTTGAAATGCATTTTTTCGCCTGTTGTTGGGTGAACAAACTCTAAAACCTCTGCATGCAACATTTGACCGTCATGATTTTTCAAGAAATTTAATAATTCAGGGTCTTTGACACTACCAACATGCGATTTTTCACGTCCATATAATGGGTCGCACAAAACTGGAAAACCATGCGAAGACAAATGGACACGAATTTGATGTGTTCGCCCAGTCAATAATGTGCAACGAAATAACGAAATATTATTCTTGGTCCAAACATCTGCGACATTTACGATTGTGTGCGCAGGCTTGCCACCCGATTTCACCATAGACATTTTTTGACGATTGCGTGATGAACGCGCGATATTCCCAGTTATGTCTGCCCCGCCCCATGTTGGAACACCCCAAACAAAAGCGATATATTTACGGGTCAAATCATGCGCTGAAAACATCTTTACCAATGCACGATATGCTACATCGCTTTTCGCAAAAACCATAACACCACTGGTATCTTTATCCAGACGATGAACAACCCCCGGTCTGGTTTCGCCCCCCAGCGCAGACAAATGTGTGTGTGCCAATAAATTTTGCACCAAAGTCCCAGTTTTATTGCCTGCTGATGGATACATTACTATGCCACGCGGTTTGTTTATCACGATTATATCGTCGTCTTCGTATAAAACTTCTAAATCAAAATCGCTTGAAATATTATCACGTGCTATGTCTGACTTTTTTTCGAGAACATTTACGACAAACTCATCACCTAATTTTGTTTTTTCTGATAATTTAACAGCCCCACCATTTAAGCGTTTAATGTCAAATTTTTGTATTTCACTGCGTGAAAAATCAGGCATTTGTGCAGACAGAAACTTATCAACCCGAATACCAACATTATTTTCATCTACAAAAAACTTGCGAACATCAGACATCTATCGAATCTCTTTCCAATTTTTGCCACGTTCACATTTTGCAATATCAATTGTAAAATTACGTTCACCATCAACAGGACAAGTCAAAATGCCAGTAGAAACTGAATCCAAAGCCTGTTCATCTGCATTGCGCCATGCGAACGATATCGTTTCAGGTTTATACAAACATACTAAACGCAAATGGCCACTCATTTTTCCTTTTGGTGAAAACCAAACACGAACGCTATCAGCTTCGCCATAACAAGGAAAAGAATCCAGGTAATACAAAACCAGCCCCTGCTTTACAAAAGACTTGTCATGTCCTTTTATCGTCCCTGTAAATTGTTTCAACGGAATCCCTGTGATCGCAGCCCAATCAACAGTTGTAGAAAAAACGCTGACACGCGGACCAACTGGCGCAGGTGTGGACGAATCTGCAAAAACAGATGACATAAACAAAAACGACAAAATAAACATCAAAGGCTTCATTTGTATTCCTTTAATTCAACCGACACGCGTTTCACGTTTGTTGGATCTACCGACAATATATGATTGAATGTCACTGTGTTTTTAGGCTCTAACAGTGTTGCTGGCGGAATAAAAGACTGACGCGACAAAACATTATTAGCAGCATCATACGAAATCACAACCAAGTGTGGCAAACCGTATATATCGTTAGTATTATTGGTTATATCGCCGGATACAAAAATTCTGTCCATTCCTTTTTCATCACGCACAATGCGAATATTTTTTTCATCCAGACGTGCGACAAGAGGTTTGTTTTTCATAGAACTGTTCTGGAACTTTACAATCGCAACAAAAGAAAATACACATGCTGCAATCAAGGCACATATCACAACCAATAATTTCAACCATACACCTTTGACTGAAAAAGGCTTATGCGGCGTCCAAACATGCCCGCACACTGCACATTTAACAGACGCGTTTGGCAATTTTGCCAATGAATATTCTGTTTTACAAAAATCACATACTATTTTCATACGTTTACCTCTGTCATCTAGGTTTATACCACATTTTATTCTAAATTCAACATTTGATATTTTTCACGAACACGCATTTGAATATCATGTAATGCATTGAGATAATCGCCAACAGTGGCATTTGTATTTGATGTTATGGAACCAAATAATGTTGTAGATAATGTTCCTGCCCTGGCTTCTGTTGCAACAATTCCAGATGCTAACCGCGCCAGTTCTGGCAAATAAATATCTGCAAAACGCGCTTTTTTATTTTTTATATCCCAATAATAACTCGAATCTTTGGCATCTTGAATTTTTTCACTGACGTATAATTGCGGCGTCACCGACCCCGTATAACCAACCGTCACATAATCGGCATTTATATGCCCTAAAACCAAATCCATATCGCCGATTATTTTCAGAATCGAATCTTTACCCGATGAAGAGTTTACAGAAAAACCATTTAATGTTAAATTATTTACATACAAATCATTTGTTGTAAAAGATGAAAACTTGCCAGAATCTATTAAAGAAAACAAGCCAGAAACATTCATCGTCCTTGAATCAGCTGTCAACGCACCATTTACCACAGCGCTATTTGTCTGGTATATTGCATCCAGCGTTGTACGATTTGCAAATACCAATGTATTGAGCGCTGTTCTGCCAATCGTAAGTTTTTCTTCAAACTGTGCTTTGTTAGCATCAAAAAATCTTGCATTACGAATATCGTGTCCATCCAAATTTAATGAAGATAACATCGTGGCATCACTTGCTTTCTCAGTCGGAACACGCCATAAATATTCGGTATTTCCACGTTTAACAGATGTTGTACCAACCAGACCTTTTGTGTTCTTTACACCAAAATCTGCAATATTTGCATGAAAAGCACCAAAACCACCGTATGTTGTATTACCTTGGATAAAACCAAATTTTCCACCACCCAGATTTACTATCTCTCGGGTTCGCAAAGGTGTAATATTTTTATCGTTTAAAATGACTATTCCTTGAAGGGTTGATTTATTATTTCTGTCTGATGATTTTAATACACGTAATTGATAATCATCCTTGTACAAAGTCGCAATGTTTTCAGGCAAACCATAATTTACCAATTCTGCCAATTTTACCTGAAATATTTGTTTATCCACAGGTCGCATCAAAACCGTTTTATTTTCAACAATGTATCTTTCTAATGCGGTCTGAACATTTTCCAATTGTTGTGATATCACAATGTTTCTGGCGCGCGAAATAGCATTTTGTTGATACCGAAACACAAACGGTATAACAATAGCAGCCAAACAAATCGTCATCATCAATTCAACCAGCATTCCACCATGCTGAGATTTTACCTGGGCAAAATATTTTTTATTTATCTTCATTTCGTATCCCAATTTGCCGATATTATTTTTCTGAATTCATGTGTATCTGGCACTGATGGCACAGACGAACGTGTCAATATAAGTTTTGTAAACGATGGCGGTGTGTTCGTAGGAAAATACCACGAACCAATCTGTAAAGGCGCCACGCCTGACACCAATAATTCGCCAGACACAGTTATACCAAAACCATCTGCAAAAACCATCTCTGATGCAGAAACATATGGTGTTAATAATTTACTGGTTGTAATACCATTAAACCCCGTCACAGTTCTGGCGCTTTCAGATTTTAATACAAAATTACCTGCAACATTTACAGAATTCGCCACAGTTGCACTATCAACGATTAAACGACCATTTGTGACATATTTATCACCGTTTAATTTATCTGCAACAATTGTTCTGAAACCATTTGTATCACCTGTCACGCGCATACTTCCAATTTGTATATCATCCGAACTGATATTTGCGCCCGATGAAAAGTAAACAGTATCTGCATCCACTACATCAGATGTTAAAAACACAGCGCTTGCATCAAATATTTTTGCAGATAATGATGAAATATCACTGACATTAAATACATTAAAATTATTCATATGCAAATCGCGTTGCATCTGATTCAACCCATCTTCACCCATTGTACCCCGGTGTAAAAACTTTGATTTATCAGCCCCATCAAAATCACGTGATATTCTGAAAATTAAATCACCACTATTAAATACATCAGGCGCAGATACAGCCCATGATTGAGAATACGCAACACCATCATCACGAACAATTGCAGCTGCATCGCCAATATGTTTAGCTATGTTAGAAGCTCGATATTCAGAATCACTCATATTAAAAGCCAAATAAACTTCCGTTATTGTTGCGCCGTTGACTTTGTATTTATCAATAAACCCAGCATATGCCATTGGCGCAATTTCTGCAATCTCTTCATCCGTCAATTTTATTTCAATTGTATCTGGCCATTGGTTTTGATTGATACGCAAAAAGTTTACTATTTTATCGCGATTTTTAACAATTTTGTTCGCCATAGCAATATCTTGAACATCTTTGGATATATCTATGATTTGATTATATAAAAATGGCGACACACTCAGTACTACTGTAATAGCCAACAGCACCTCTAACACAGACGCACCGCGTTCTGCAAGTCTATACATTCTGTTAAAATGTTTTTTACATACAGTCATTTCTGCCGTTCATTAAACATTGTTTTATATCTATTCTGGTTTCCAATCTTTGCCAAAAAACATACTGGCATATTATATTTTGCGCCAAAGATTTACTGTTATAATTTCCATTTAACGATTCAATTATATCTCTGCACGAAACAGTTTTACCTTCTGTATCCTTGGGATCCGCAATAATCTCGAAAGAATCATTATTCACAGTATCAATATATACATCTGGCAATAAAGATGTCCCAGCAGGTCTGACATCAATCAAAACCGCACCGCTTTGTCCATTCAATAAACCATACGATGTCTGATCGCGCAATGTTATATTTGCAGCAGAAATTGTTTTAACATCTATACCAGATTTAGCATTATATTCCAAACTTGTTGGATCCACATATACGTCTTGACCACGCGAAGCATCAATATATGCACCAACATCCAAACGTTCAACTGTGAAACTGAAATTATCCGCACGCAAAGAACCACGAACCAACCAATCCGATGGTCCAGAAAAACCAACCCGACCTTCTGTCATAGAAAAATCATACACAGATGCGACGTTTGATTCAAAGGCCCCAGCATTTCCATATTTTGCAATCGTTCGTAAAGAAGCATCACCAACATTCAAATCACCACGATTCAACGCCAAAGCTGCACCACCATCAGCACTTTGGAATATAGTTTTGTTTGCAAACAAATCTGATATTTTATTTTTATCTTTGCTTCCTGATTCCATACCATACAAAACCAAAGTTCCAAATTGCGCTGTTTCTAAATCACCATTACGCGCAAACAAAACATTTATTTTATCTATGCTGTTATCATTCATATCTAATTCAGACAAAAAACCCACATTTTCGTTTGTTTCTTTTTTATTCACGATATCAGAATACATAACATCAACCGGAATATGCACATATATATCTTTGTTATGTATTTCCGCATAAAAACCAATTCTGTGCGCTAATTCTGCAATCTGCATTTTTGATAAGTTTCCGCCACTAATTTTCAGATAACAAATTATACCATTTTCGTTTTTATCTATGACCAAAGAAATATTTTGCCCCATTCCTGTCGTAGGGGTAAACCCAATCGGCAAGCCATAACTTTCCAAAGTGCTTATAAACTTATCGTCTGCTATTTCTATTTTTTTATATGGTAAACTGTTTTTTGTTTCCAGTATATAAGCACGTGCAACATTATACGCTGTTTCGATTTTTTCTGTGGCAGAATACATCTGGGCAGCAGAATCACGAGCAGAAATCTTACCCGCAAAAAAAGGTATAAAAGCAAAGACCATCGTCAATGCTAACAAGGCTTGCAATAAAAAACTACCACTTTGTTTTTGCAAAATGCTCCCCCCTACGAACAAAAGCATAGCAATTGAAAAAAATTATTGCAATCAGTTTTAAGATGTTTTAATATTGGTTCGTTGAAACAAAAACAGTAGTGGGATTACTGAATAGATTATTCCCTTGTAAACAAAGTAAAGAAAATGCAAAACAAAAAAAATCAAACATCCGTTGGTCAGATGATTCAACGTTGTCATAAGTGGCGTCAAAAAAGAAAACAGTATATTGATTTGGCGCGCCAAACCAGTGATGAAATAGAACGCGAACGCTTGTTGCAAACCGCGGAACATTATGGTCGTATTGTCAACGAAGAACAGGTTAAAATTGATTCCCAGCGTGATCCAAAGGATAAAACACCTGTGGTAGAGGAAATCGCAGAATCACCTGAAAACTCAGAAACATCCGAATCAAACGAGGAAGATGAAATTGGTTTTCCAGATTTTATCGCTAATCTGAAATAGATTAATCTATTTTTTATTGAAATCGGGTATTTATTTGCTATGCTTTAGCCAAAGGAAGCACTATGGAAAATAATTATACCGTTCTGGCTCGGAAATATCGCAGTCAAGATTTCGAATCATTGATTGGTCAAGATGTATTGGTAAAAACGCTAACAACTGCTATCAATACCGGTCGTATTGCACACGCTTATATATTTACTGGAATTCGTGGAACCGGCAAAACCAGTACTGCACGTATTTTGGCCAAGGCTTTGAATTGTTTATCATCTGAAAATGCAACATCAAAACCATGTGGTCAATGCGAAAACTGTCGTGCAATTGCAGCAGGTCAACACATTGATGTTATGGAAATTGACGCTGCATCACATACTGGCGTTGATAATATGCGCGATATACTGGATGCTGCCCAATACCGTCCGACAAATGCCCGGTATAAAGTTTACATTATTGACGAAGTTCACATGTTATCAACCAGCGCATTTAATGCTCTGCTCAAAACTTTAGAAGAACCACCTGCACATGTTATATTTATTTTAGCGACAACAGAAATCAGAAAAGTTCCGGTAACGATTCTATCACGTTGTCAGCGTTTTGATTTGGCACGCGTTCCGGTTGAAACATTAAAAAAACATTTTGCATGGATTGCGGAACAAGAAAACATCGAATTATCTGATGGTGCAAATGAATTGTTGGCACGTGCCGCTGACGGTTCTGTTCGTGATGGACTGTCTTTATTGGACCAAGCGATTGCACAAACCGGCGGTCATGTTGATGAAAGCGCTGTGTTAGATATGTTGAAAAGAACAGATCGTGGCACAGTTGTTGGTTTTATGAAAACCGTATTATCTGGCGATGTAAATGCAGCATTGAACAAACTGGATGAAATATATAATAACGGTGCAGATTTAACAATGCTGTTAAATGATATGATGGAATGGACGCATTGGGCAACACGTATGTATCCATCATTAAGATTGCAAGATTCTACCTCTTCGCCATATACATTGGATCAGCGTGAAACGATTAAGAAGATAAACGAAACTATATCCCTGAATACTTTATCACGCATATGGCAAGTTATGGTTGCGGCAGTTCCTGAATTACAGGCATCAAACAATCAAAAGCAATGTTTTGATATGTTGATTATTCGTTTAATGCATATTGCAGATATGCCATCAATTCCTGAATTATTAAAACAGTCTGAAAAAGAAACACCGGTGCAAACGGTCCAAAAAAAATCAGAAGAAGTTGTTGTTGAAAAATCCAAATATATAGAAATAAAAACATCTGATGAATTGGCGTCTGCTTTGCAACAGGCACGCGAATTATTATTGTATTCTTACTATACGAACAATTTGGAAATCACAGATTTTGCAGTTGGAAAAATTAAATATTTTGATCGCAAAGGTGATAAAGACTTTTCACAAAAGTTGGCAATTTGGTTGAAAGATAAAACTGGACAAACCTGGGTACTGGAAACCATGTCTGAATCACCACATCAACAAACAGTTTTGGAACATGCAAAATCTGAAATTGCAGCAGACCCAATGGTGGCCAGCGCTATGGATTTATTCGAAGATGCAGAAATTGTAAATATATCAAAATAAAAAAACAGGGGTTAAAATATGAGGGAACAATCAGGACGATCATTGATAGAAATTATCGGGGTGCTGGCAATTGGTGCGATTATGGTGTCCGCAGCATTCAGTATGTACAAGACATCAAATCAACGACAAAAAAGATTGATTGCAACCGAAAGTTTACGCGACATTGCAACCAAGACAAAAACTTTGCTGGAATATACCGGCTATCAACCTGTATCAATAGATTTTTTGATTGAAGCTGGCGCATTGAATAACAACAAACAACCAATTGGTGCGAGTGATTGGTCAATCACATCATCTGTTGATGGGGCTGAGTTTTCTATAAACTTGGTTGGGCTGTCTTTTGATGATTGCGCATATCTTGCAACCAAAAAATTCGATTGGGCGACACATATAACTGTCAATGGATACGGGGCTGCAAATGGGTCGTTATGTCTGAAAACAGGTGATAACAAAATATCGCTTTTTGCAAAATAAAAATGAAAGTGAATAAAAGCATTTTATTTGGTTTGTATTTTTCTTTGATTGGTTGTGCACAATACCACAGCCCAAGTCGAGATACATGGCAAAACTATTTATATGGCGCAAGTTTTATGGATATGACCGAAACCGCAAAGACTGCCAAATTACCTGTATATATGGGCAAAGGCGGAAAACTTATTACTGCGAACGGCGAATTGTCCCCCAACATGCAATATGGCGATAAAAACAATATCGATAATGCCACACTAATCAATTACATGGCAAAACTAGAATATGAATTGTATGACAGTCTGCGCAAACCAGGAATATCTGTTCAACGCGCAGGAACAGATGTCGTCATTATATTGGTTCGTGATGCAATTATGGAAATGAATATCGCAGACATTTCACGAAATGGTGCAGATACGTTAAAGACAATATCAAACATTCTGAATAAATATAATGCAACGTTTATGGAAATTGCTGGATATACCGATTCTATGAAAGACCAAAACGCAGCCCAAGCATTATCTTTGGATATGGCAGAACGCGTAGCTGTTTATTTTGCAAAAAATAAAGTTTCTACTGCGCGTATGTTTATCGTAGGACGTGGTTCTGCAAGGCCAATCGCAGCCCAAGACGATATGGGACGTTTAATGAATCGTCGCGTTGAAATCAGACTCTGCCCTGCCCGATAATACATGGATATAAAAACACTTTGCGTTTTGGTACAAAGATTGCTATATTCGTTATGATTAATCAATTCCACTTCGCCAATCTGCCTGCGCCAAGGCTACGGCAAGACAAGGGCTTCGTGGGACACAAGCAAAAGGAAGAAAAAATGAAAGAAAATAATATCATCAAACAATATACAAAAATGGGTATAATTGCATGTGCAGTTGTTGTCGTTGCCTTGATTGGCATATTTGCGTTATCTGGACATCGTGGCAGCACATCTGTAGATAAAGCATTGTCCGAAGTGTCCGAAAATGCTGCACGTGCCGCAGATTTGCGCATCGCGATTATCAGTATGGATAAAATTCAAATGGATGCAAATGTGTTGAAAGATTTGCATAAACAACGCGCTTCTTTTGAAGAAAAACTGAAAAACAAATTGGACAAGGAACAAAAATCTTTGGAAAAAGAAAAGAAAGATATTGAAAAATCTCAAGATGTTTTATCCCAAGAAGCACTGCAACGTCGTGTTGTGGATTATCAACGTCGTGTAAATAATTTGCAACGTGATTTGACCGAAAAAGCCCAAGCTGTGGAAGCTTCTTATCAAGATGCTTTATCAACAATTCAGAAGAAACATTTGGATCCTGTTATTGAAGGTGTAATTGCAAAGAAAAAATTGTCTTTGGTAATTGATGGACGTATGGCACGTGTTGGCCAAGATGTTCCAGAACTAGACATCACAGATGAGGTTGTAAAAGCATTGAACAAAAAAATATCTTCAATCAAAATGTCAACGCCAAAAGGTTTCTAAGATAAAAACAAAATAGAAAAAAACCGCCCAAACAGGCGGTTTTTTCTATTTTGATTCAATTTTTAAATTTATGAAACTAATCGCAAGTTTACGGCTATCAGCATTGTAACCTACCTCTTGTGGCGAAACCGGGTTTTCTATTTTCATTTTGATTTTGAAAGCGCCATTTTTTATTTGTGATAAAGGTATTTCTAAAATTGTATTTGGCATTGGTTTGCCCATTTTATATTGCCATTTTGCGACCCGTTTATCATTAACATATACATCAACATTTTGGAAATCACGTTGTTTTGCCAAAAACGCCTTGGCCTCAAACTTTACGATTAAATTAGATTTTGGCATATTAGTAAAACTGAACTCCACCGTATTGCCTTCTGACCATGTGCCCCATGATTCTGGATAAGACAAACCGACAACATCCATATTCGTTGGCATTTTTTTATCAGAAAATCTATATTGAACTGGATATTCAATGTTATCCAACAAGAAATTCAATTTTTTATAAAATTGCCCATTAAGCTCGTGCATCATGGCAGTATCTGTATATATTAAAATTATTCTTTTTGATTTTAATATATTTGGTATATCGGTCACAGCCAATGGGTTATTTCCAAACCAATAAAGCTTACCATCTTGTAACCCTGCGTCAACAAACATATGCTTGTATTCAGCACTAAACGAATTACCTATAATAGTAGTCTCACCCTGCAAAGGCACAGATTTTTCAAATATAGGTTTATAAAAGGTTTGTTCTGGGTTATATAAAAACCAACGATTTAGCAAACGAGCAATATCAAGTTCCGTAGAATATGGATCATCTGAACCCCGGACTTCACGTATTTGTACATTTGCCCACCTAAATTGTTTGGCAGATTCTTGGACAGTGCGTCCCGCACTATAATAATTCCAATGAGTTCCTGTTATCGAAAACGGTTGATATTTTTCGTTTTTGCGAATATCAGATATTAATTTTTGTGCATTAAATACTGGTACGCCTAATTCATGGATTTTGTGTTCCAATTTATCATAATATCCACAATCTTCGCCCAAAAAATATTTATACCGATATGGCATTAAATCGGGATACGTGACAGCTTTATTTGGTGCCAAAATTACATATAAATCAATATTCTTTTTCTTTAAGACTTTTTTCAATTCTTTCAATTTTTCTAATTCTTTTGGCACAGGTAAACATTGTTTAGAAAAAGAGTTGAAATAATGTTTTTCAAACAAATAATTATTTTTTCCTTGTATTACTGCATTTGAATACCCGGAATGAATGACTCCTAAATTGGCTATATCATATATTTGATTTTTTGTTTTTAACATCGTTTTTCTAAAACCAAAATGCGAATTCCACCAAGACTCAAATAATGGTTGATATTGTTTGTTAGCAAAAGATTTCTCGTGAATACTTGGTATTTCGGTTATTTTTTCCGTACCGTATATTTGTGTTGTTTCGCTTATACCAATCAAATACGTCAAAGGGACACATAATAATGTGAACACAACCCCAACAAAAACTTTCTGATATGTATTGTTCATTTTTTATCAACCCTTGATTAGAATCTGAAATATATAAATGGCGAAAATGTCGATGTCATCGCAAATACATAAGCAACAACAAATAACACAATCAATAAAACTATTTCACGATTTGAATAACGGAACTTGTCGTATTTACCATTAAATATCGGATACGATAATATTATAGCAACAATCATTATTAATAAATTGCTGTATGTAATAAAATTTGTTGCACTATAGAATACATCAATTGGTGCATTTTTATTACCCATAAACATAATTTTTAGATAATCCATAGCGTATGATAAATTATCTGCACGGAAAAACACCCAACCAACCATAACGACCAACCATGTATAAATATTTAAAACAATGTCACCAATTTTGATTTTTGGTAAATGCCAATTTGATATTTTTTCCAGCGTCCGTCCCCACGCACCGCGTTCCAGAACCAACCATGTTCCATGATAAAGCCCCCAAATAACAAAACTCCATGTCGCACCATGCCACCAACCACACAAACCGAATATGATATACAAATTTAAATATGTGCGGATTTTTCCCTTACGATTACCGCCCAACGGAATATATAAGTAGTCGCGAAACCAAGATGACAACGAAATATGCCATCTGCGCCAAAAATCCTTGATACTTTTTGCACAATACGGATAATTAAAGTTTTCCAAGAATCTGAAATTAAACATGCGCCCCAAACCAATTGCCATATCTGAATACGCGCTGAAATCAAAAAATATCTGTAATGTATATGCCAAAATACCGACCCATGCAAACAACCAAGGTATTGTTGACACCGCTACACCAAATACTGTATCTGCAATAAATGCCATTTGATCAGCAATTAATACCTTTTTGGCTAAGCCGATAACAAAACGACGCAATCCAACAAAGATGTTATCAAAGTTAGTTTTTCTGTTGTGTAAATCTTCTTCTATTGTCTTATAACGAACAATCGGTCCCGCAATCAATTGTGGAAACAAAGAAACATAAGTTGCTAATGCACTTAAACTTTTTTGTGCTGGTACTTCACGTCTATATACATCAATCAAATAAGACATAATTTGGAACACATAAAAAGAAATACCTATGGGCAATGCAATTTGTGGTATCTTCACAGGTGCAAAGTTCAATGTCTCCAAAACCAAATTTGCATTACCCAAGAAAAACATCCAATATTTGTAGAAAAACAATGCGGCTAAATTCAAAACAATTCCGCCTGCCAACCAATATTTCTTTTCCTTGCCGTCCGTTTTGTCCAACAACAATCCTATTCCCCACGAAGCAAAAATCAACCCCAACATTACCAACACTGCACGTGGTTCACCCCAAGCATAGAAAAACAAACTGGCTACTAATAATACATAATTACGTAATTTTTCCTGGGCAAGAAAATATAACCCTAAAATTATTGGTAAAAATAACGCCAAGAACAACGCAGATGAAAATACCATTTTAAATACCCGTTGCTATAAAAACACATTTGGGATTATATCCCAGGCAACCTGTTTTGCAAGCAAAAAAAAAACGCCCGTTTGGGCGTTTGTTTTATTTAGTTTGCTTTACAACTGTGCTTTGACTTCTTGAATTTCGTAACACTCTACTCTATCCCCCTCTTTCAAGTCATTGTATTTATCGAAACTCATACCGAATTCAACACCATTTGAAACTTCGCTGACTTCGTTCTTTTCACGACGTAATTCGCCGATTTTACCATCGTAAATGACGACATTGTCGCGCAACAAACGAACCATTGCAGATTTTTTAATGACACCTTCGGTCACACGACAGCCCGCAACTTTTATCCCCTTGCCCACTGTGAACAAAGCAATAACATCTGCATAGCCGATAAACTTTTCATGTTTTTCTGGTGCCAATTTACCAGACAATATTTCTTTGATTTCATCTGTGATGCGATACACAACACTGTGATAGCGAATATCTATACCATTATTACGCGCCATATCACGCACAGCAGAATCAGCACGTACATTGAACGCAATTATAACTGCACCAGACGCTGTTGCTAATCTGATATCGCCTTCGGTAATCTGACCAACACCTGCAGACAACAATTCAACAGCCGCTTTTTCAGAATTAAAGCCACGCAACATATCTGAAATCGCTTCCACAGAACCTTGAACGTCTGCACGCAAAATAATTGGCAAAGTCAATTTCTTGGTTTCATCGCGTTTTGCAAACAATTCTTCCAACGAAGAACGTTTAACAGCATTCGCTTTGTCTTTTGCTTTCTGAACACGATATGCCGCAACTTCACGAGTTTGCGCTTCTGTTTCCATAACGTGCAATTCATCCCCTGCACTTGGTACAGATTCCAAACCCAACACCATTACTGGTTGACCAGGTTTAACACTTTTTACACGAACGCCAGCAGAGTTTACCAAACCGCGAACACGTCCAAATGTTTCACCAACAACAAAAACATCACCGACTGACAAAGTTCCCTGACGCATCAAAACAGTTGCAACAGCGCCCAAACCCTTTTCCATTTTAGCTTCCACTACATACGCAGATGCCAACATTTCAGGGTCAGCCTTTAGATCCATCATTGCTGCTTGCAATAAAATAGCCTCTTCCAATTTATCGAGTCCCATTTTAGTTTTTGCAGATATTTCAACACACTGAACATCACCGCCCATTTCTTCGACTTGGACTTCTTGTTGCAACAAGTCTGTTTTTACACGCTGTGGATTTGCTTCTGGTAAATCGCATTTATTGATAGCAACAATAAACGGAACCTTGGCTGCACGAATGTGATTTATCGCTTCTATTGTCTGTGGCATAATTGAATCATTTGCCGCAACTACCAAAACAACAATATCAGCAATCTGGGCACCACGTGCACGCATCGCTGTAAAGGTTTCATGTCCAGGCGTGTCCAAGAAAGTAATAACTTCACCAGATTTTGTCTTAACTTCGTATGAAGAAATATGCTGGGTTATTCCACCTGCTTCGCCCGCAGTCACATTAGAATTACGAAATGCGTCCAGCAAAGATGTTTTACCATGGTCAACATGTCCCACAACTGTCACCACAGGCGCACGATGTTGCAATCTGTCTGGATTTGGTTGTTCTTCCAAAATATTTGCGTATGGCTTTACATCAACACGTTTAACTGTTGCACCAAATTCAGTCGCAATCAATTCTGCTGTATCCGCATCAATAGATTGGTTTTGCGATGCCATCATACCCATTTCCATAAGTTTTTTGATAACATTTCCAACTTTTTCTGCCATAGCAACAGCCAAATCTTTCACTGTGATTGTATCACCCAAAGTGACCACATGCTCAACCTTTTGTGGTGCGGTAAACACAGCGCGTGCTTTTTCACGAAAACGTTTTAATGACGCTTCGCTTCTGCGACGATTTGCACCACGCAGACCGATTTCATCATCGTCATCATCATCACCACCACCAATAACAATATCATGAATAGATATTTTTCCACCTTTCTTGAAATCTTTCTTGAAACGATTTTGTTTGGCAGAGCGCATATCTTCATCATCATTATTTCCACGACGATTATTATATCCCATAGACGATGCTGATTTTTTAGACTCGTGTGTATTTTCGCGTGGCGGAACATTAACAATTTCTTCTGATTGAATATCAAGTTCGTTTTCACGTTGCGCTAATTGTTCTTTGACATGCTCGTATTCACGATTTTCACGTTCTATTTCTGCCTCACGCGCTTTGCGAGCAGCCTCTTCTTCGGCTTCGCGTTTTCTGCGTTCTTCATCACGCGCTTTGGCGGCCGCCAAAACTGCACGCAATTTTTCATCAGCCGCATTATGTGGTGCTTCGACCTTTTTAGGCTCTTCACGTAATTCTTTGTTCCCAGGTGCAACAATGCGACGACGGCGTTCTACGAACACCGCGTCACCTTTTTTGCTTTGCACCGCATCAATAGTCACTGATTTTCCAAGTGTTAATGTCGCCATATTTTAACCTTTGGTTAAATTGTTTTATTCTGCATCTTCGTCTTGTTTAATACCGTATGCTAATTCACGAGCCTTCATAACAATACGTTCTGCCAAACGAGAAGACATATTATCTTCGCCCAAGATTTCAACCAATTCATCAGATGCTAAATCCGCTAAATCAGACAAAGACTTAATATCGGCTTCGCCTAACTTCATAATGATTGGACGTTTGATAAAGTCGAAATTCAACAAATCATCACTCATGCCCATTTTGTGACCATTATCAAAGTAATCTTGCTCTAATTTTGCCAGATAAGTTTTTGCACGATTTTGCAATTCTGTCGCCAATTCAGGATTAAACCCTTCGATAGATTCCAATTCAGATTGTTCAACATATGCAATTTCTTCAATTGTTCTGAAACCTTCTGTGATTAATAGTTGCGCGATTGTGTCGTCAACATCCAACGCCTTGGTGAACAATTCTGTCTTTTCTTTGAATTCTTTTGCACGACGTTCTTGTTCTTCCGCCTCACTCATCACGTCGATATTCCAACCAGTCAACTGAGAAGCCAAGCGAACATTTTGACCACGACGACCAATTGCCAAGGATTGTTGATCTTCTGTCACAACCACAGCCGCGGTATGCGTATCTTCATCAACGATAATCTTTGCAACTTTCGCAGGTTGCATTGCATTTACAATGAATACTGCAGGGTCTTCTGAATACAAAATAACATCGATTTTTTCACCATGACATTCATTTATCACAGGTTGAATACGAGTCCCCTTGATACCAACCGTCATGCCGACTGCGTCAATAGACGGATCCTGGGTTTCAACTGCGATTTTTGCGTGTGAACCAGGCGCACGAGATACAGATTTGATTTTGATAACGCCTTCGTATATTTCTGGCACTTCCTGGGTAAACAATTTTTCCATAAACATTGGATGTGTTCTGGTCAAGAATATCTGTGGGCCAGAATTAGAACGAACAACGTCCATAATCAATGCGCGAACACGATCACCAACAGCCAAACGTTCACCAGGTATCAATTCTGTATTTTTAATATAACCTTCTGCTTTGCCATTGATATCGACAAATACACTGCCAAATTCAATACGTTTAACAACGCCGTTCACAATATCACCAATATTGTCTTTGAATTCTTCAAATTGACGACCTTTTTCTGCATCACGAACACGTGCAGTCATAATCTGACGTGCAGTTTGGAAAGCCATACGACCAAATTCAGGTTCAGGCAACATATCTTCAACAACATCACCAACAGATGGATTGGACGCATATTTTTTAGCCTGGGCCACAGTCAACATTGTGTTTGGATCATAATCTTCGCCAACAGATTCAGGTGATTCTATGACGTCAAACAAACGCTTAACATGTATAGAACCATTTTTACGGTCTATGTTTGCCACAATATTGAATTCTTCCCCATATTTATGCTTTGCAATTTTAGCAATCGCTATTTCCAAAGATTCGATTACTGTTTCTTTGTCTATCATTTTTTCCTGGGCCAAAGAATCGATGGCTAACAACAAATCTTGACGTGGCATAGATTCAAAAGACATTTTTATTCTCCTTGCTATTTTGTGTCATACTTTTGTTTCTTTACTGAAAGAGCGGGGTTTTGCAACCCCGCCCTTAAAACTTATTTTTTAAGAACATCGTTATTATGTGCCACGAATCGCCAAAAATCAAGAAAAAAATTAGTATTTTTAACATACAATCATTATTTGCTTTGTATTATTGTCGCTTGACGGTTGGGGTTTTGGGTTTTATACTTGCAGTATGAAAATTATAAACCGGTATTTTAGACGTCAATTGCTAGGAATTTTTGTAATGTTATTGCTGATTCTGACGGGTTTGGCGTGGATGATGCAAATTATGTCCATGATGAAATTCCTGATAAATTATGGCGTAAAGTTTTCGAGTTTTGTTTATTTAACATCTTTAATGATTCCATTTATTGTATCTATTATTGTTCCGTTTGTGACTTTTATCGCAACAATATTTATTTACAATAAAATGATTTCTGAAAACGAAATTACAGTTATGGCTGCGTCTGGTCTGTCACCTTGGCAGTTGGGAAAGCCCGCAATAAAACTGGCATTAATCATAACGATTTTGCATTTTATTTTGAGTGTTTGGATTGTGCCATCCAGTCAAACAATGTTTTATAATACCCAATGGAACTTGCGATATGGCTTGGCACACTTGAAATTGCAGGAATCGGCCTTTACAAAAATGGCACCAGGATTGGTTGTTTATGTAGACAGCGTTTCAGGTCAAGATTTAAGTCAAGTTATGTTGTCGGACATGCGTGATACAAATAATCAAATGCTGATTTTTGCAGAACGTGGAAAACTGGTTTCCACAATACATGGTTTATCTATTGTGACGGATAACGGCTCGCTACAAATGTATGGTAAAAACGGCTTTTCAACAGGGACGTTTGATAGTTTTGATATGGACTTGAACTTGTCTGATAGCGATACCGATGCTTCGTTTCGTGTTCGCAGGATACCTACTTGGAACTTGTTGAATGCTCTTATGAATCAAGATGATTCTAGAAAACATAAAAAAACACTGGTTGAATTGTGCACAAGGTTTATCAATCCGTTTATGAATTTAATTTTGGCAATTGTATGCGTTTTGATTTTGTTAAAATCTTCGTTGCTTCGTCGTCGTGCCAGTTTTGCACCTGTGATGGCGGTATTATCTATGGCTGGCATTATGGCTGCATATATGTCTGTATCAAATATGGTTGCCAGTATAACTGATTTTCTGCTGGTCGCATTTGGTACGTTTGTGTTATTGATTGTTTTAATTGGTTTGCTGATAAAAAAATGAGATTTTTAACAACATCTTTGTTTGGATTATTTGTTGCCACCAATGCGATGGCACTGGGGCTTAATCTTGATGAACCAAAAACAATCAAATCAGAAAAAATTGAATATAACGCAAAATCGGCAAAAATAGAAACTTCTGGAAAGACAGAAATAGTTAATCAATCAGGTCAGGTTGTTAAATTAAACCAGGGTACCATATCAAAGAAAGAAGATGCTATGTCTGCCCAAGACATAGAATTATGGTTGGGTAAAAACGTATATATTCGCGCAGAAGAAATAACTAAAAAAACAGACGAAACCATTGCAGAACATGCGATATTTACCGCGTGCGATAAATGCGATTCTTTTGGTAATGCATGGGAAATATCCAGTATTGAAGCTATTCACAATAAATCCGACAAGATGCTTTATTTCCACAATGCTGTATTTTGGGTTTATAATGATACTATACCATTATTTTGGCTGCCATATTATGCAATGCCAGATCCATCTGTAAAATATAAAACAGGCTTTCTGATGCCAAGTTTTAGTTCAACAAACAGTATGGGAACCCAGATAAACATACCTGCATACATCAATATTTCAGACAGACATGACTTGACGCCTGTGTTTTCGATACTAACAAAAGAAAAACCATTATATCAGTTGGAACATCGCTTGAATCTTGACCGCGCAGAATTCAGAACAAATGGTGCATATACACATAACAAAGAAGGTCAAAACCGTTGGTATGTGCAAAATAATGATAGAATAGAATTGGGTGAAAATGCTCGCGCATTTATTTATATACACAGGTCTTCTGATGAAACATTTTTGCAAAAGTATGGATTTTATGATGCGCAACCATACTTGGATTCTGGCGCAAAACTTGAATTATTCGGCAAAACAAGTTATGCCGTAGCAGACACACACATATTCCAAGAATTACGTGAAAAATCTGCACTTGGAAATATATTGCCTGGCGATATTTTACCAAACATTCGTGGCGTATATCAAACTAACCCTTTGTTTGAAGAAACGTATATGAAGTTTACAGGCGACGTTTTAAGTGTTTATGGTGATAAAAGTTCCAGTCAACGTCTTATTGGCGAAGGCCGTATTATTTCACCTTGGACTTTGTGGGGCGGAAACAGATTAACGCTAAGCGCTGCTTCACGATACGACATTTATAATTTCGAAGATACTGCGGTTTATGCACCAGGATATCCGAATAATAAAAATAAATCTTTTTCTGGTACGAAGACACGTTTTCTGCCGAATGGGTATCTAGAGTGGGATTTACCGTTTTTCAGCGTAAAAAATGATTGGACATATATTATTGAACCACGTGCCAGATTAACAATCATGGAACATACTGACAACAAAGCATTTTTTGCTTATACAAACGATTCTGCGGGACGTTTTTTGGCTGATACAACAATGTTTTCTAACAACAGATATGCCGGATATGATGTTTGGGAAAACGGCAATTTTGCAGATTATGGAATTCAATGGTTTGGTTTTAATAAAAGAAATAATATTGAAGTTTTTGCAGGTCAAACTTACGATTTCAGAAAACATAATCAAGATAAAGCGGACTTTTATGAAAATGGTTTCAGAAATGGATTTTCTGATTATGTTGGACGCATTTCATACAGTCATGATAATAATATTCAATTATCAACACGTTTCCGCCTTGATAAACAAGATGCATCTTTACACCACATGGAAAACTCTGCATATTTAAGGTATAAACGTAATTACATATCATTGGGACATATTTGGGATTCCAGCCCTATTGATAATTATTCAACAAAAAACGAAGATACTAATGAATTACGAACAGGGGCTGGTTTACAATTGACTGGTCGATTGAGTGTCAAAGGTTATGCGATTTTCAACCTGTATGAACATATAATTCAACAACATTCTGGCGGAATATATTATGATCATCCTTGTTATTACTTGTCTTTGGAATACAAACGTGATAATGCAGTCAGAAAAGATTATGTCGGTGGCACAACATTCCAATTCAAATTCGGTATCAGTATTGAAGGGAAACATTATTAAAGGGAAATATCATGAATAAAATATTTGCTATGTTGGCGTTTTTACCGTTATTTGTTGGTGTTGCAAATGGTGCAACCGTTGTTGCAACTGTGGACGGTAATCCAATAACAGATACAGATATAACTGCACGTGTTGCTTTGATGGCAAAGCAAGGCCGAACATCTGCAACAAATCGTCGTCAGGCATTACAAAATATTATTGATGATTATATAAAATTAAACTACGCAAATAATTTCGGTGTACGCCCAACTAATGATGATGCAGACAAAGAATTAAAGCGTATGAATTTGGGTGATATGGACGATACTATGCGTTCTGTTGCCAGATTGGCTGTGCGTTCAGATATCGCATGGCAAGTTATAATGGCACGAACAATTATGCCAACCGTCGATGTTTCTGATTCTGACATTGCGTCTGAAAAATCAGATTTGATTCGCGAACGTGGATTGCCAATTGAAATAACTATGATTCGTTTGATTGATATTCCAAATGAAACCGCAAAAAAATTAAGCAAACCTAAAAATTGTGATTCAGCAGTAAAAATCGCCGAAGATTTGGGTGGATATCCACAAAAAATAACGGCTTTGCAATATGAACTGTCAGACGATATGCGTCAAAGAATTGCGGATTTGCCAATTTTAACTTGGTCACCCGTTGTCGATAACTCTGTTGTCTTGGTATGCAAAGAATCTAAAACCAAAGAATACAAAGATATTGACGACATAATAAAACAAAACGCGATGTTCAGAAAAGCGTCCCAAATTGCGGACCAAAATCTTAAACAACTGCGTCGCAAAGCGGTCATAATCGTAAATGATGACAGATATAAACTATGAAAAAAATACTCTTTGATTTAACAGATAGTGAATTGGAACAATTCGTCACAGATATGGGATTGCCACGATTTCGCGCAAAACAAATTCGCGAATGGCTAAATCGCGGCGCACCAAACTTTTCAGTAATGAAAAACTTGCCCACAGAATTACGTGAAAAATTGGATAGTGTGGCGAAAACTTTGCCTGTGAAGATTGTTCAGAAATTGGAAAGCAATGATAATCAGACTACTAAATTTTTACTAGAATTAAACGATTGTGAACAAATTGAATGTGTTTTGATGCGAACGACATACGGCAACAGCGTCTGCGTCAGTTCCCAAGCAGGCTGTGCTATGGGTTGTAAGTTTTGTGCCAGCACTTTGCTCGGGCTGAAGCGCAATTTGACTGTCAACGAAATGTTTGCCCAGGTTTTAATCGCCCAATGGGAATTGCGTGGCGATAAATTGAAAGACACGCATCCAAACGGGGATGCAAATAATAACGATGTCTCACATATTGTTGTTATGGGAACTGGCGAACCTTTGCAAAATACAGAAAACGTGATTGGATTTCTGGAACGCGCAAATAAGGATTTAAATATATCTTGGCGCCGAATCACAGTATCAACCTGTGGCATTGTTCCGGGTATAGACGCGTTAAACACATGTGGGCGACCAATCAACCTGGCTATATCTTTACACGCACCAGACGACGATTTACGCGCGCAAATAATGCCCATTAATAATCGGTACAAGATACAAGAAGTATTGGACGCTGCATTTAAGTTTTCAGAGACACATAATCGCCAATTGATGATTGAATATATATTATTAGGCAAAAAGAACGAACATGGCGAAATAGAATTGTTTAATTCAACACCAGAACACGCAGAAAAGTTGTCAGATTTAATGCACGGGCATAATGTTATGGTGAATTTAATTCCATGGAACGCGGTTGATGAACGCGATTTTGCATCTATTTCAGGCAACGCCGTCCACAGATTCCAAGATATTTTGATAAAAAACGGGATTCATACCCGTATCAGACGCGAACGCGGTGCAGATATTGGCTCTGCTTGCGGACAATTACGCTTGAAAAGCGCAAGAAAATGATTTGTCGTTCTCGTCTAAACATCACATGCAAAAATTAAAACCGGCATTCGCCGGCTTAAATTTTTGGTACGTTAAAAATGTTTTTTTATAAATTCACGCCCACATTGAGATTTTAGATATGTTTCAAAATCTTTGGCTTTTTGTTCATTATCAATAGCAAAATAATCTTTTATGCGCCATGGACGATATTTATCAGTATGTCCAAAATGTTCATAATTATGTTGCTTTATGCGACGTTTCAAATCATCGGTATATCCAATGTAAAAATTATCTGGCGAACTTATACTCTGCAAAATATATACGTAATACATAATTTTTTGTCCGTCTACGTTCGTTTCACTCACTCCGTCGCGACATCCGTTTCGCGTGATTAAAATCACATCGCTCCGCCCGATTATACTAATCGCGACGGAGCGAAGCGAAGACGGATGGTGGATGTTAAGAGACTCGAACTCCTGACCCTCTGCGTGTAAAGCAGATGCTCTAGCCAACTGAGCTAAACATCCATAAAGCGATAACTATGTTATCTTATTTTTTTCAATTGTCCAGTATTTTTTATTCTGCTGATGCACCACCTGTGATTTCGGACATCACTTTGTCAATCAAAACATCGGCTTTGGACTTGGCATCTTTGTATGCGTCTTTAACCAATTCTGAAACTTTTGCAGAACCAAAAGCCAATATTTCATCACTAACAACCACAGATACAATATCGTATTTACCTGTCATATCAACAACAACAGCACCGTTTCCGGACACACCTTTGACATGCATGGTGGATAAAGAATCTTGGGCTGCAGATATTTTTGTTTGCAAAGACTGCGCCTGGGCCATCAGTGATTCTATATCCATTTTATTTTCCCCTGATTAACAACATCTGAAGCGCTTTTGCCGGGATGTTAGTATTTCTAGCATAAGGCTCTGGCAAAAGTAAAATTGGAATTATTTTTTCATTTGCTTCATCCACAGCGTTCTGTTCAGAAAAAGAACCAGTGGTCGAGGAAAAAATTGGTTGCAACATTTTATTTCCGGACTCATTCAAACGATACGTATACAAACAAAAGTGATATTTACCATCGTTTTTCTTTATATCAACACGCGAAACAAAATCCTTTTCCAATTTTGCACGATATTTCTGGATATGCTCAACCGGGCAACCTAAATAGGCTGCCCAATCTGTATCTTTCCAATTCAATCTGTTATCTTTCATTTAAACAAACCTTGAATTATTTTTCTGCGCCTGTTTTTTGATCGATACCGACCATAGACATACGTGTTTTACCGCGTTTGTCTGCACCCAAATAACGAACATAAACAGTATCACCAACTTTCAATTTAGCATCTTCGATTTTTTCCAAGCGTTCACCTGTGATTTCAGAAATATGAACCATAGATTCAAAGCCTTTTAGAATCTTTACAAAGATACCAAAATCTTTTATGCCGCTGACTTCACCTTTATAGATTTCGCCAACTTCTGGTTCTGCGACAATATCTTTGATACGATTCATTGCTTCATTTGCATCATCTTGGCTGGACGCCATAATTTTGATTGTGCCATCATCAGACAATTCGATTTGCGTGTTTGTTTCACGTGTTAAAGCCTGAATCACAACACCGCCCTTGCCGATAACATCGCGCACTTTGTCTGGATTGATTTTCATTGTATAGGCCTGAGGCGCAAATTCAGACAATTGTTTACGTGGCGCTTTAATCGCCTTTTCAATCTTGCCTAAAATATGCATACGGCCATCTTTCGCCTGGGCCAAAGCATGTTCCATGATTTCAAATGTGATAGATGTGATTTTAATATCCATCTGCAAAGCTGTGATACCCCTGTCTGTACCAGTCACCTTGAAATCCATATCGCCCAGGTGATCTTCGTCGCCCAAAATATCGGTCAAAATTGCATAATCATCGCCTTCTTTAATCAAGCCCATAGCGATACCTGCAACGGGTCTTTTCATTGGAACACCACCGTCCATCATAGCTAATGTTGCACCACATGTTGTTGCCATAGAGGACGAACCATTTGATTCCAAAATGTCAGAACATACGCGAATTACATAATCAAATTGCTCACGAGATGGAATCATTGGATGAACTGCACGCCATGCTAAATTACCATGTCCCAATTCACGACGACCAGGAGATTTCAATCCCTTGACTTCGCCCACAGCATAACCTGGGAAATTATAATTCAATATAAAGTCGCGTTCATCATCGCCATCCAAAGATTCAATTGGTAATGCGTCTTTGCCACCACCCAATGTCAAAGAAACCAAAGCCTGGGTTTCGCCACGTGTAAACAAAGCAGAACCATGTGCACGTGGTAATACGCCCAATTCAATTTCAATTGGACGAACTGTTTTTGTATCACGACCGTCAATACGTGGTTTGCCTGCCAAAATATTTCCACGCATAATACGCGCAGTTATATTTTCAACAATTTCGTCTGCCCATGATTCCAAAGTCGATGTTGCAGTTGTTGTATCTGGGAATAATTCTGGAATACGAGTTTTCGCAGTAGCATGAATTTGTGCCAATGTATCCAGACGAACCAATTTTTCTTTTATCTGCAACGCCTTTTCAATATCGCCAACAAACTGTTCAAAATCTTTTTCCATAGCGATATATTCTTCGCTGTGTTCTGGTGTTTCCCAACGTTCTTTACCGGCCTTTTCAACAAATTCATTTATTGCGTTTATAACAACTTGTTGTGCATCAAAACCAAATTTCACAGCACCCAAAGTTGTCTTTTCATCCAATTCACCGATTTCTGATTCAACCATCAAAACACCGTCTTTGGTTGCAGCAACAACTAAATCCATTTCAGAATCTTCAACATCTTTCTTGGACGGATTTAACAAATATTGACCATCTTTATAGCCAACGCGCGCTGCACCAATTGGGCCAGCAAACGGAACACCAGATAATGCCAACGCGGCACTTGATGCAATCATAGCCAAAATATCAGGTTGATTTTTCTTGTCATAAGAAAAAACCTGGGCAATTATCTGGACTTTGTTCTTGAAGGTATCTGGGAACAAAGGACGAATTGGTCTGTCAATTAAACGCGCAATTAATGTTTCGCTGACACTTGCCTTGCCTTCACGTCTATCGCGAGAGCCAGGAATACGACCAGCAGATGCATATTTTTCTTGATAATCAACAGTCAAAGGAAAGAAATCTTGTCCTTCTACTGCTGTCTTTTCAGCACATACAGTTGCCAAAACCATTGTGCCACCCATTGTTGCCATAACTGAACCAGTTGCCTGTTTTGCATAGCGACCAGTTTCTAATCTGACTGTTTCATCACCATATTGAAATTCCACAGCAACAGGGTTATTCAATACGTGTGCTTCACCTTTTTTAAATAAACCAAACATATTTTTATCTCCATTTTTAGTTTGTTTTTACGATGCGGAGATAAATTATTCATTTTTGTATTCTTTGCCTAAATACAAGAAAGAACAATTTCATCCCCTGCACTTTCAGCAAGAAATTATATATCATATTTATTCGTTTGCAACAAAAAAGCCGGAAAATAACATTGATAAATTATAAGCCCATTTTATCTTTCATTTCACAAAGAACTGGGGTTTTTATGTTTAATTTTTCAGCACGATGTATCAAACCACGCAG
>DBXG01000034.1:33213-48166 GCA_002309215.1 Alphaproteobacteria bacterium UBA1218
GATGAAGTCGCAGATAAAAACAAATCGCCAACGCCACACAGTCCAAGAAAAGTTCCACAATTCGCGCCCATTTCAACGGCTATATCGACAATTTCGTTCCATGCACGCGTAAATATCAACGCACGCTCATTCTCGCCACCTGATTTGACAGTTAAATATCCTGATATCAAAGATTCTGCGTTTTTACCAACACCGCAAATTTGTGCACCAATAACATCATCTGTGTCCTGGAGATACAGTTCAGAAAGTGCGACATGCCCCCCTGCCCTGACAATTTCATTTCCAGCCAATGTTGAACCAGTTGGAACACCAAGTGCAACCTCACGCGCAAATTGTGGACCAGACAAAACACCAAAACTTTTACATTCTGGCAATTCTTGTTCCAAAATCTCAGACATAAACAGACCTGTTTCTGCCTCCATACCTTTGGTACAAATTAAAATCGGTTGATTATCATATACAGAACGCATTTTTTTTACTGTTTCACGAAAGAAAGCAGACGGTGTCACAATCAGCCAATATTCACAATTTTGCAAATCTGACATATTTGCGGTTCTGGCGATATTTTGGGACACCTCTAAATCAGACAAGCCGTCAAAAATGCCGTCAAACCCCCAATGAATTACTTCATTACCTGATTTTGCGCACACAAAAGCCAGCGCAGTGCCCCATGCACCAGCACCAAAAACGCCTATTTTCATTTTAATTTCCTTATTTTTTTCTGAACAAATGGGGCAACAACCAAACCATCATCAGACAAATCCAAGGCACGTAAATACGATTTTTTTGCCTTGTCTAAATCACCGTTCTTTTTATAAAGATCCCCCAGGTGTTCGTACAAAGAAGATGTTGTCACAGAAATCTCACCTACACGTTCCATCAATTCAAGCGCAGCATACACCCCTTCGCGTTTATCCACAATGACGCCCAATATATCCCACGCAACAACATCTGAAGTGTTTCTTTTCACCAACATCATTGCATAATCATAAGCCTTGTCCAAATTACGATTTTGTTGTGCCCAGATACGAGCCTGTAACAGCAAAACATCTGGCAACAACCGAACATCTATATCTTGGGCTGCGTCTAAATCTTGCTGGGCACGCTTTGGACGATTAAACATCAAATGAAAATTTGCACGTTGTTTAAGAAAGTGAACCCGACCTGCATCAGTCAAATTTTTGTCTCGCAAAGCCCGATTTATCAATCGTAACGCAGAATGTTCGTTTCCGTTTTTAATATTATCTGTTATAACTGCATCCACAGCAGAAATAAACAACGGATTTTTATATGCTATTTTTTCAACATCTTCTAAATTACCGGTCTTTTCTGCAATTTTCATTTGCCCAAACAGGTATAATGGATGACTTTTTGATATTTTATTAAAAGCCTTTTCATAATCGCCTGAATTGTAAAAATAATACTGCCCCAGATAATAATCAATCGCATCTGTGTTCGATTCGTTTGCTACGGCATCAGCAAACCGCAACATTAACAACGACAAATCTGTAAATATCATGATTTGGGTGTGGGATATGGTTTGAATAATACTGAAAACCAGATTATTTTTATAACCAGTATAATTTGACCAATCTGGGATATCTTTATAGCTTAACAAGACCATTCCCGCAGGTTTTGTCATAAAATCTTTCTGCAAAATATCCACATCTTCGTTCATACCGTTTGCTTTATAGAAAGATATTAAATACAAATAATCGTTGATATTCATGAAATCAGGATGAACATCTGCAAACTCTTTCGCTGCACCATCAATATCATTGTTTAATACGGCAATTTGACCACGCAGAAAAGCCTTCCAAGACTTATTTATTTTCAACGAATCGATAAAAGTTAAGGCCTCTTTGGTTTTGCCCTGCTCTACAGCAGAAAATATACGAAGTGGCGCAAAAAATATAGACGTATCTTTGACATGTCTTTGATACACAGATTTCCAGTCATTTTGTTGAACAAGATATGCGTCATAGATTAAACGCTTGGTTAAATCTTTTTCGTCTTTTATAGATTTAATGTTTTCTGGTATTTTGCCATTAAAAAAATCGATTAAAACCTTTGCATCATTAACAGCAAGCACATCAGATTTCACATCTTTTATCATCATAGAAGCCGAATCAAAATCATTAACAGATAAAGCATGCTGAACCGCAAGAAACGAACCAAAATCAGTATTCGTTACCAAATTATCTTGTTGCATATGTTTTGTTTTTATATTTTTAACCTTGCCCTCAACGATAAACCCCAGGCAAACCACAGCCAAAATAACAAATACAGCTTTCCAAAAACTTTTATTTTCTTTCATAGCAAAATCATGTTAGAATAAATATCATGAATAATAAAGAAAAATTTATTAAATACGAAAAACTGCTGAAGGAATGGTCAACAAAAATGAACCTTGTTGCCCCTAGCACTTTGTCAGATATACAAAACCGACACATCACAGACAGTGCACAATTGGCTGATTTTATCCCCAAAGATGTAAAAATTATTGATTTAGGCAGTGGCGCTGGTTTTCCCGGGGTCGTATTGGCGATTATGGGCTGGAACGTCACATGCATAGAATCAATTAGCAAAAAAACGAACTTTTTATACACATTAAAACAAGAACTCGATTTATCGAATCTGACAATAATAAACGACAGAATAGAACATTTTCTTTCGAAAACACCGGTAAAGGCCGGGGATTTTATATTTACAGCGCGCGCTTTTGCACCACTTATTAAAATTTTAGACTATACAGCAAAAACAAAATGCCGGCTTTTTTTATTAAAAGGCCGGGAAATTGAAACCGAAATAAACAACGCAAAAAAGAAATATAAATTCGATTACAAACTATACCCATCAAAAACAGGTGACGGCTATATCACGTACATAAAGCCCGTAAAATAGACACTTTATTTCACATGAAATAACAAATAACATATTGTTTGTACGACATTTTAATATTTATATTGACTATTTTTGTGCTATTTTATATTCTGTATTCTGAATTGAAGGAATAAAAAATGGCGACTGTTATATCATTTGCAAATCAAAAAGGTGGCGTAGGTAAAACAACAACAGCGATAAATATTGCTGCATCTTTGGCGACAATAAAAAAACGTGTTTTGTTGATAGACATCGATTCGCAGGGTAATGCAGGAACAGGTCTCGGCTTTGTTCGTGCATCACATAAACAAAGTGTATACGGCGTATTGCTTGGCACTGCAACGATAACGGAAAATATTTTAACCACGGCAATTCCAAACTTACACCTTTTGCCTGCGTCTGCTAAATTAGCCGGCGCAGAACTGGATATGTTAGATTTGGAAAATCGCGAATACCGTTTACGCGATGCTATAAAAACGATTGAAAATAATTATGATTATATTTTGATAGATTGCCCCCCTGCTCTTGGCATGCTGACTATAAATGCATTAAGCGCATCTGATTATGTTATAATACCATTGCAATGTGAATTTTTTGCATTAGAAGGTGTTCAACAATTATTATCAACAATCACCGCTATACAGCAGAAATGGAACCCTAAACTTGATATCTTGGGTATGGTTTTAACCATGTACGATAAAAAACTTGGTTTAACCAAAGCGGTCGAAGATGATGTTCGCGAAACATTCGGCAACAAAGTTTTCCAAACTGTTGTTCCACGAAATGTCCGGATATCAGAAGCGCCAAGTTATGGTAAACCCGTATTATTTCATGATTTCAAATCATCTGGGGCCCAGGCATATTTACGTGTTGCAACAGAAGTTGTCAATGCACTTGAACAAAAGGGGATAAAATGACTTCTAAATTCTTAGGCAAAGGTCTTGCCGAACTACACAACGAAATGGGACAAATACCGGACATTTCTGTTCTGACAGGATTGGAAAGGGTGGTTGTTAAACCGATTCCGCTTGTCCAAATTAGCCCAAATCCTGATCAGCCACGCAAAAGATTCAACGAACAGGAATTGAAAGAATTGTCTGAATCAATAAAAGAAAAAGGTGTATTGGTTCCGATTATATTGCGTACTGTTCAAAACAAACCATACTTGTATGAAATTGTAGCGGGTGAACGTCGTTATCGTGCTGCACAAATGGCTGGTTTAAGTGAAATACCGGCATTAGTAAAAACTTTGACCAATCAAAACGCAATGGAAATCGCTTTGATTGAAAATGTTCAACGCGAAAACCTGAATCCTATTGAAGAAGCGGAAGGTTATGAAAATCTGATGGAAAAATGCAACTATACCATGGCGGATGTTTCCAAACTTATCGGCAAATCTGAAAGTTATATCCGCAATTTAATGCGTATAAACTCTTTACCAGAATCTGTAAAAGAAATGGTTAGGGCGGGGCAATTGTCTGCTTCGCATGCCAGAACAATTGCTGTGTCAAACGACCCTGAAAAATTGGCTCATGATATTATAAACAATGGATTATCGGTATCAGAGACACAAAAACAAGTTAAACACACCGAAAGAAATAAAGCCAGTCGGTCTTTTAACACAAAAACTATGGATGCCACATATGTATCAAAAATCGAATCGCGTTTATCCAAAATACTTGGAACAAAAATAAGATTGCGTGAAAAACGTGGCGGAGCAGGGGATTTTGTTATTTCTTTTGCTAATCGTATCCAAATGGAAGAATTAATAAACAAACTATCTAAATAATAGTATAAAAACACCGGCAAATGCCGGTGTTTTTAATAACAAAAGTTATATATATTATTTAACTGTTGTTGTTGCATTACGATTGAACTTCCAGACTTCTTCGCCTGAACCCAAAACCAATGGGCGTTCTTTACCGTAAGAGATAGTAGAGATACGACGTGGATCTATACCATCATCAACCAATACTTTCTTTGCTGCATTTGCACGACGTGCACCCAAAGCCAAGTTGTATTCTACGGAACCACGTTCGTCGCAGTTACCAGCAATTTGAACTTTCACATCTTCGTGATTTTTCATATACAAAGATTGACCCAACAAGTTGTTGTTTGCTTCATCTGAAATTTCAGCAGAATTGAAAGCAAAAAATACACGTTGGTTATTTAAATCAGCTGGTTCAACAACACCGCAACCAGAGCATGCAGCCATCAGTCCGGCGACACCAGCCAACAAAGCAAAGTTTTTTATTTTCATGAAAATACTCCCTTGAGTTTTTGTTGCTCAGGTTATATTGTATATCAAAAATGATATAAAATCAAGGATTATTCATGGGAAATAATGCGCTGTACGATTTGAATATGGCTGGGGTTCGCTGGGAACTGGCAGAAATGCCGATTAAATCAGATGTAAAAAAAGCGCCCCTCCAACAAAATTTTACAGATATTACGAATCGGTCTGTGTCAAAACCGATTATTGTTCCACCGTCTGCACCAATTACTTTGGATACTGTAAAATCCATGGTTGAACGCCCCACAGATATCGAATCATTGGTTCGTATGGTTTGTGAATTCAACCACCCATTACGCAATAGCGCAACAAACGTGGCTTTGCCAAACATAGCAAAAAATTCAAACGGTTTGTTAATTATTACAGACATTCCTAGCACAGAAGATGATTTATCTGGTAAAGTTTTATCAGGAAATGCCGGTGAATTGATTGATAAAATGTTGTCCGCTATCGAGATGTCGCGAAACCAAGTGTCTATTATACCGCTTGTTTTTTGGCGGACACCTGGCGGTCGAACCCCGACACGCGAAGAATTAGATTTGGCGCGCCCTTTCATTAACAAGATGATAGATATGCTAACCCCCAAAATAATAATCACTTTGGGAACGTTGGCCGCCACAGAAATAGCAAAAACCAATTTAACAACCAAACATGGTATCGAAATCCAAACAAATGCAGGCTATACAATAATACCAATTTATCATCCAAATTATTTAATTCTGAAACCCAGCGCAAAACGTGAAGTTTGGGATGCACTGCAAAACGTGCAAAAATTGTTGAAAAAACAATAAAAATATTCAATAATTCCCATGTATATCAAAGGAGCATACTATTAAAAACACAAATAATAACAACAAAGCCCGCGATATGGGCCCACGTGTGAACGATAAAATATTTGCTAAATCCGTTCAGGTAATCAGTAATGATGGTCAAAATTTGGGCACAATGAATACAAATGATGCGCTGAATATGGCTTATGATATGGGATTGGATTTGGTCGAAATAAATGCCAATGCGACACCTGTTTTGGTCAAGATTATGGATTATGGTAAATATAAATACGATCAAAAGAAACGCGCAAATGAAGCACGCAAAAAACAAAAGACGGTCGAGATTCGCGAAGTATGGGTGACGCCTGTGATTGAAGAGAACGATTTCAATGTAAAAATGAAAAAGGTTTTTGAGTTTTTAGGCGAAGGGAACAAAGTAAAAATTGCTGTGATGACGCACGGCGATAAAAGAATCTTGGCGCGCAGTCGTGATGCTGTACCTCAACTATTTGAACGCATTGTTGCGATGATTGGTGACAAGGGGACTTTGGAATCAAAATCAAAACCCGAAGAGCGCACTAAATCGATTATAATTGCGCCTGCAAAATAAAATTACCGCCAAACGGCGGTTTTTTTATAAAATATTCAAGTTGCAAACCTTGATTTTATGCGATATTGTTAGAACATAAAATCAAAGGATGAAAAATGGATTCTGAAAAACTTTCTTTTGAAGAAGCATACAAACAACTTACTGAATTAGTAAAAAAGATGGAATCTGGCGAACTGCCTTTGGCTGATTCTGTTGCAGCTTATGAACAAGGAATAAAATTAAAGGCATATTGTGAACAATTATTGAAAGAAGCAGAATTGAAAATCGAAACATTGAAAGTGTCAAACACTGGCGAATAATATGGCTGAGAAAAACAAACTTTCCCCAGTAATGCAACAATATGTTGATATGAAATCTGAAAATCCAGACGCGTTGTTGATGTTTCGGCTGGGTGATTTTTACGAGGCTTTTTTCGAGGATGCAAAAACTGTTAGTGATGCTTTGAGTTTGGTTTTAACTCATCGTGGCACAGACGGCTTTGGTGAAAATGTCCCGATGTGCGGGATTCCATGGCATGCATCAGATAACTATTTTGGTCGCTTGGTTAAATCTGGGTTCAAGGTTGCTTTGGTTGAACAGATGGAAACCCCACAACAAGCAAAACAACGTGGACATAAATACATAGAACGCAAAGTTGTACGTGTTTTAACCCCCGGAACATTGACTGATGAAAACTTATTAACACCAAAGAAATCTAATTTTTTGGTTTCTGCCATACCATTGGATGATAAAAGATTCGATTTAGCAGGATGTGATATTTCAACTGGCGAAATGTTTGTTGGAACAACGGACAGCATTATTGATGATATGATTCGTATAAATCCTGCGGAAATTATATATCCTGAACAAAATGCTGAAAATCCAATTGTAAAAAATTTGCGTGACACATATAAAACAACACCTGTGTATGAAAAACTATATATTCGTTCAGATATAAACTTGATTGTTATGCGTGTATTCGGCGGAAATGTCAAATCAGACATAAAAGAAAAAATATCTGCAACAACACTTTTAGCCGGTTATTTATTTAATACACAACGTGGTGCAAATGTATCTTTTCGTGCGCCATATGATTTCAAATCAGGGCAACAGTTAATTATAGATTCTGCAACATGGAAAAGTTTAGAAATTGACGCACCAATAAATGATGGTGGTGTATGTTTGTTGAATGTGTTGGACAGAACAAAAACAGCATCTGGCGCGCGAAAATTACGGGCTTATCTTCGGGCCTTGCCGTCTGATAAAGATGTTATTTTATCCCGTCAAGAGCATATTGGTCATTTGTTGATGAATCATTCTCTGATGGCTGAAATAACTGGTGTTTTATCACGTATACCTGATGTAAATCGTGCTTTATCACGATTATTGGCAGGGCGCGGAACACCACGCGATATGCGAAATGTTTCTGAATTCTTAATGATTTTAGATTCAGTACGTATGTTCGGATTGAAACTGGACCCAACGTTATCTGAAAAGTTCCAAAATATAAATACTCATGATAATCTAGCAAATGAATTGAAATCTGCATTGGCTGACGAATTGCCAAGTTTTTTCCGCGATGGTAATGTGATTAAAACAGGGTTTGATTTATCTTTGGATAATATGCGCAACTTATCAAATGGCGCAATGGGAACAATTGCTGAATTACAAGCAAAATATATAAATGCAACAAACATAAATACGCTGAAAATAAAATACAACAATATATTGGGCTATTTTATAGAGGTTCCATCCAGTCGTGCTGACGTTTTAATGGCCCCTGAATCAGGGTTTATACATCGTCAAACAATGGCCGGTAATATGCGTTTTACAACGTCTGAATTGATTGAACTGGACAATGATATTCGTAGCGCATCTGAAAAGGCTGCCGCCATTGAATCAGAAATTATTACGACATTGATTAACAAGATTCAAGAAGTATCATCTGATTTGATGAATACAGCAGATTTAATTGCTGATGTTGATGTATGGTTGTCTTTGGCAGAATGCGCAGATTTGTATTCTTGGGTTCGACCGAACATAACACAAAACAACGATTTTAATATTATTGGTGGTCGGCATCCTGTCATAGAATACGTTTTGCGCCAAAGCGGAAATAATTTTGTTAAAAACGATTGCGATTTGAATAATAAATCCATTGCGCTGTTGACTGGACCAAATATGGCTGGTAAATCAACATATTTGCGTCAGAACGCGATTTTGGTTGTATTGGCACATCTTGGGTCATTTGTGCCAGCAAACGATGCAACAATCGGTATTTGTGATCAATTGTTCAGTCGTGTTGGTGCATCTGATAATTTGGCAGCAGGACAATCTACATTTATGGTGGAAATGGTAGAAACAGCAAATATTCTGAATCGTGCGACAGAAAAATCTTTCATTATATTTGATGAAATAGGGCGTGGCACATCTACCTTTGATGGTATGGCAATTGCCCAAGCTGTGTTGGAATATCTGAATACATTAAAGCCACGCACTTTGTTTGCGACACACTACCACGAACTGACACGATTAGTTGATGAAGAAAACTTGAACAATGTTTGTTGTTTAACTATTGACGTTCGTGAACACAATAATGAAATTGTATTTTTACACAAGATTATTTCTGGGGTTGCGAATCGTTCCTATGGTATCGCAGTTGCCAAAATGGCTGGTATGCCAGATATAGTTGTTAAACGCGCTGAACAAGTACTGGAAAATCTTGAAAACAGCCGGGAAAAGCCGGAAACAAAACAGACAAAACCATCTGTAAAACCTGTGGTTGAAGAATCAAAACAAAACTCACAATTATCGCTATTCGGATAAGTATGGACGGAATTATCATCTTGGACAAAGAAAACGGCCTGTTCAGCAGAACAGCAGGCTGGCGTATTGCAAAAATGTTCGGTGAAAAAAAATTCGGTCATATTGGAACTTTGGACCCGATGGCCAGCGGGGTTTTGCCTATTGCAATTGGTAATGCGACAAAAATGATTCCTTTTATTGAAGAAACGCATGAAAATAAAAAAGAATATTTATTTGGCTTGCGTTTTGGTATTGAAACAGATTCTTTGGATATAACCGGAAACACAATAAAAACGTCGAAAAAAATACCAACAGATAAAGATATTTTGATTGCTTGTAAAAAACTGGTCGGCGAAATAAATCAGGTGCCACCGGCTTTTTCTGCTGTACACATAGATGGCAAACGCGCATATGAATTGGCCCGCAAAGGCGAATCTGTTGACATAAAGCCACGAAAAATTATCATTTATGAACTGGAATATATTGGTAAATCAAATGATGAATATAATTTTCGCGTTGTTTGTTCGCGTGGCACTTATGTGCGTTCAATCGTTCGTGATATTGCACAAATGTGCGATACAGTTGCAACAACAACTTATATTCGACGAACCAAAACAAACGGTTTTGACATAAAAAATGCTGTAAAACTTGATTTTTTAGAAAATCTGTTTAATAATAATGGCGACATCAGCAAATATCTGATGGCACCAGATTGTGCACTGGGGGACATTCCGGTAATCAATCTTGATGATGAAGCCACCAAATTGTATAAAAATGGCGGATTCATAAAAACCGACGAATTAAACGGTTTGCGGCGTGTTTATTCTGGTAAGACTTTTATTGGAATAGGGCGCATTGTTGACGGTTTGCTTCGTCCACAAAGAACAATTTAACAAAGGAATATATAATGTCCATAACAAAACAAAAGAAAAGCGAATTAGTCGCTGCGTTCAAAACAACAGAACGTGATAATGGTGGTTCTGCAGCATCCCAAGTTGCTGTTTTAACAGAACGTATCAACAATTTAACAGAACATATGAAGGCAAATCACAAAGATGAACATTCTAAACGTGGTTTGTTGTTGATGGTTAATCGCCGCAAAAAATTGTTGGCATACATCAAAAATAAAAGTGTTTCTGAATATGAAGATTTGATTAAAAAATTGGGTCTTCGTAAATAATCAAAAAACACCGATATCCGTCTTCGCTTCGCTACGTCGCGATGAAAAATACCGGTGTTTTTTTATATGTTTTTATTCGTATCTCAAACTATCGATTGGATTCAATTTCGCAGCCTTGATTGCAGGCATAACCCCAGACGCCAATCCAACAACAATCGCCACAGTCACAGATAATATAACCGGCCAAATACTGAACGGAACATTATAATGCATTATGAAGCGTCCAACCCCTTGGGATAAACCGACCCCGATAATCAATCCAAACATAGAACCGATAAACGATATCAATACTGATTCAGACAAAAATTGAATAATAATCACACGTTCACGTGCACCGATTGCCTTGCGAACACCGATTTCACGTGTACGTTCTGCCACAGAAACCAACATCATATTCATAATACCAATTGAACCAACTAACAAAGATACTGCTGCAATCGCCACTAATAACAATTTCAGATAACCCGTCACAGTATTCATTGTTTCCATAATTTGTTTCATATCTGTCACCTGGAAATCGTTGTCGTCACCATCTTTGATTTTATGTCTTTGACGGAGCAGGGCGCTGATTTGATCTGTGACAACTGCGTTATCAGCATCCTGATATAATTTCAATGCAATCATTGATACTGCGTCAGGAAAACGCGAACCCTGCAAACGTTTCTTTAATGTAGTGATTGGTATGATTACCATATCATCTTGGGATCCCATTGCAGAATCACCCTTTTCCTTGGTCACTCCTATTATTACAAATGGTGTATTTTGGATACGAATTATTTCACCAACTGGGTTTTCTGGCATTCCCAACTCTTTCGCAGTTGTTGGTCCAATCACAGCATAAGTTGATGCATTTTTAACGGCCATTTGATCAAAAAATGTGCCATATTCCATTTCTACGTTTTGGACAGTCACATAATCAGGATAAACGCCAACCATTGAGGTTGCCCAGTTTTGGTTTCCATAAATAACCTGGGCCCCTGCATTTTGTGCGGGTGTTACAGCGGACACATCTGGCAATTTACCAATCTGTTCGGCATCGCTTAATGTCAAAGTCTGGCGATTCCCCATACGAACACCACCAGAACGCGCTGCGCCAGCACGAATCACAATCGTATTTGTTCCAAGTGATGAAAATTGATCCGTGATAGATTGTTGCACTGTTTCCCCCACAGCAACCATTATCACAACCGCCATAACACCAATAATGATGCCCAAGACCGTCAGAAACGAACGTAATTTATTTCCGCTTATCGACAACCAAGATTCTTTCAATATATCGTTCAGAGTCATTTTTTATGGCCTTTTTCTGCTTTCAATAAAATCTGTTCATTTTTCGGTACAGGACCATCATATACAATTCGACCATCATATATGTGAATAATTCTGTCTGCGTATCTAGCAATCTCGAATTCATGGGTAATCATGATGATTGTTATTCCCATATCTTTGTTTAATTTCTTAAAGAAATGTAAAATTTCATTACCCATCTTGGAATCCAACGCGCCCGTTGGTTCATCTGCCAAAATCAGTTTTGGATTTCCTGCCAAAGCACGAGCAATTGCGACACGTTGTTTCATTCCGCCAGATAATTGTGTTGGAAAATATGTCTCGAATTTTTCCAATCCCACCAACTTCAACATCTCACGCGCCCGGCGGATTCTCTCGCTCATAGGCAATCCAAGATACATCAATGGCAACATTACATTGTCTAAAACTGTACGCTTTGGTAATAAGTTGAAGTTCTGAAAAACAAAACCGATATATTCATTACGAATTGTCGCCAGTTCATCATCTGTCATGGTTGTAATATCTTTACCATACAATTCGTAAGTTCCAGAAGTCGCAGAATCTAATGCACCGACAATATTCATACAAGTTGACTTACCAGAACCACTGGGGCCCATAATTGCAATAAACTCCCCAGGTTTAACCGTAAAAGAAACATCAAATAAAACCTGCTGATAGCCCCCAATCGCTAACGGGAAAGTTTTATTGATTTTGTTCAACACAATTATCGGTGGTTCTTTCTTTGCTTTCATATTAAAACCTTACATTCTTGGTCCACCACGCATTTCACTTTTATTTGTTGACTTTTGACCAACAAAACCAACAACCAATTTATCATCAGCTTTGATTTCATCGGAAATCAATTGTGTTTCTGTTGGTGTGACTAAACCACGTTTATATGGCACAAATACTACTTTGCCATCACGTTCAACAGCAAGGTGTGTTTTTGGTGTTATATCTTCGGCTACATTATCAACCAAGTTTTTATATGTTCGTATCAACAAGCCTGAATTTTTTGTTTTCCATGCGTCTTTTGCTTCTGCTACAACTATGGTCACAAACGCAGTCATACCAGGCATCAAGCGTAAATCTTCGTTATCTACATTTATAACCACAGTATAAACAACCACATTTGATACAGTTGTTGGCGATAATCTTATTTGATGAACATCACCATGGAAAGTTTGTCCAGAATACGCATCAACAGTAAATGTCACCGGCAGGCCTTCTTTAATCATGCCAATATCTGCCTCTGACACAGCGGTTTCAATTTGCATTTTTGATAAATCTTCGGCAATTTCGAATAAATCTGGCGTCTGAAAAGATGCCGCAACAGTTTGCCCCTTGTCAACCTTTCTGGAAATAACCGTCCCATCCACAGGCGAAGTAATCGTTGCATATCCAAGATTTGTCACAGCCCTGTCATATGCATATTGCGCTTTTTTCACCGCTTGTTCTGCCTGTTCATATGTCGTTTGAGATTTTTCCATTTCTGCACGAGATATAAAACCATCTTTGTATAATGTTCTATTACGTTGATATTCGCTTTTAGAATATTTTAGTTGTGATTCTGCTGACGCCAAAGACGCTTTTGCCTCATCAACAGATGACTGCAATACAGACGGTTCAATGGTCAACAAAGTATCACCTTTCTTAACTCTTGAATTAAAATCTACAAAAATATCTTCGATTGTTCCAGAAACCTGAGAACCAACACTAACCGTATTCACAGGCTGAATTTCACCAGTTGCTGTAACCGTTTGGATTATATCACCACGAACAATATCCACAGTGACAAAATCCTTCTTTTTATTTGCACCTTTTGGACAAAGCCACCAGCAAAGCCCACCGACAACTATTGCCAATATTATAATCCACCACTTTTTGCGCCATATCCAACCAAAAAATCTTCTTATGAATGATGGTTTTACTTCTTTACTTTTCATTTTCATTTTCCTTTAGCCCAGATTTTATATCACCGATTGCTAATGCAACCGCCGCACGTTTTATAAACAAATCGTATTTTGCAGAATTGTTTTGTTTTTGCGCATCAACTAATTCAGATTGCGCAGTTTGCCAATCAAGCATTGTTGCACGTCCAACCTTGTACATACCAGATGTGACACGTTCGCTTTCTGTTGCGGACTTCAACAATGTTTCTGATTGTTTCAGAACTGTTTTTGCGGTCTTGTAATTTTGATACGCAGTAAAAACATCCATCATCGCATTATTGACAACACTATGTTCGCGATATTTCGCGCTGTCATAATCAGCATTTGCAGAACGCGCACTATACATATTTGCAAAACCAGCAAATATTGGCATCGAAACAGATACACCAATTCTGCCACTGACACGATCAGACATATTATCAAACAAACCACCCACAGAATCTGCCGTCAACCCAGCCGTTCCATTTACGGATATAGACGGTAAATTTTTCAGAAACGCAGAATTACGTCTGTGCCATGCTGCACTAGTTTGTGCATTCGCCTTTAACAAATCTGGTCTTTGTTTTTGCGCGATTGCAATCAATTCGTCAATATTTTCCAATTCTGCATCAGAACCAAAACTGGCCGGCATATCTTTTATTTTTATATCCTGATTTGCCGGAAAAGACAAAGTGTTTAACAATGTCCCTTTTGCGATTTCACGATTATTTTTTGCGCGCTCCAAAGACAACTGCGAACTGGCCAACGTTGTATCGGCTTTGTACACATCAGCCTTGGCCACAGCGCCAGATTTGTATTTTTTATCCGCTGTATTTTTTGCGGTTTGCGCCACAGTCAGCGCAGAAGTTGCAGATTTCACGTCCGCATCTGCATTTAACAACGAATAATATGCGCCAATCACAGAATAGAAATAATTTTGTATTGTTTCATCATAATCAAAACCTGCCGCGCGATATACAGCCAAAGCCTGGGCAAAATCTGATTCACGCTTGCCAAAATCAAAAATCAAATAGGACGCAGATAACGACGCATCGTATTTCCAAGCATCATGTTCAGTATGCAAACGACCCGCACTACCACTGGTATTCACCGATGGCAAATAGGCAGAATACGCACTATTTTTTGTATATCTGGACGATTGCAAAGACGCATAAGCAGCCGCAGTTTGTGGATTACGACACAACCCAAGATTCA
>DBXG01000011.1 GCA_002309215.1 Alphaproteobacteria bacterium UBA1218
GTTGGGGCGAAGTTTGGTTTTATATTTCTGAAAAATTGTTCGTGGACTTTTTGCCAATATTCCAAAGATAAATCGCCTTCGCCCTCAGTTTTTGCCCAGTTTTCATCTATGTCGCAAAAACGACATTTTCGTACATTTGTAATTTTGATTTTTACTTGTTCGTTTTTGGAATTGTAAATTATGTTTATTTCGCCAACTTTAGATAGCGACTTTTCATCATGATATAAACAGCATGTTCCGCGCTTTTTACCTGTCATAACCAAATCAAATAATTTGTCGTTATCAAAAGACCTTTTTATTGGTTCGCTCATGTTAAATCCTTTGGTAAAAGATTGTTGATATTTCAGGAATATGGTCGTATGATAGCAAAAATCAAAGGGAATACAATAATGAAAATACATTTTGTCACATCTAATTCTGGCAAGGTAAGATCGTTGCAAAACTATTTTGATTTCAAGGGGCGTGATGACGTTATGGTTTTACAAATGAACTTCAATTTAATTGAGCCTCAGGCTGATACTGTTGCAGAAGTATCTTTGGCAAAGGCAAAACAGGCATTCAAAGCATTAAAAAGACCTGTTCTGGTTGATGACAGCGGTTTATGTATTGATGCGTTAAATGGTTTTCCGGGTGTCTATGCAAAATATGTATATTCTACCATTGGTGCCGAAGGAATTGTAAAACTTATGACTGGCGAAAAGAACAGACATGGACAATTTATTGGGACGGCTACATATATTGATGAAAAAGGCGAACCATATCAGTTTCACAGGCAACAGGGCGATATTTATATCGCAGAATCCGTCAGCCCGATTAATTCGCCATTGGCCTGGTCTGTGTTGTGGAAAATATGTCGTCTGCGTGGATACAATAAAGTTTTATCAGAGATGACAGCTGATGAAATCAGTAAGTATTATGCAAAAAATGAATTAAATGGAACCTTGCCTTTGTTTGCAAATTGGTTTATAAAAAACAACGAAAAAATAAAATAAGGGACGATGGAAATGAAAAAACTATTCAGAAAATTAAATGCTTGGACAAAAACATTACAAGACGCATTTAACAAAATCTGTATTCGTTTAAAGCATCCTGAAATTACGCGATACATAAGATATGTTAAACAAAATTATGCCAAAGGTAAAAACAGCAAAATAAGAACTGCGTATGGTCGTGGTTGGAAAAATGTCGTGATACTTGTGGATAAAAAATACGCATTCAAGTTCCCGTTTTCCAGATGTGATAAAAAGTTTACAGAAAATCTTGCTAAACAGGAAAAAAGAATAGTTGATGCGTTCAGAAAAATTTCACCGATATATATACCATCTGTCGAATTGATAGATTGGAACGGGTTGATTGTTCGCAAATACGATTATGTTTCTGGTAGGCCAATTACGGATTTTGCGCCTGAAAAAATTACTTATGATATTCTCAAGAAAATTGCAAAACAGTTGGCAGATTTTATATGGGTAATTGTTCAGTCGAATCCGAAAGAATTACGTGATTTGAAAAAAAATCCAGACGAAGAACCAAAATTGATGTATGGCTGGATGCATACGGATTTGGCTACAAACTTTCTGGTGGACAAAAATTTCAATATTGTTGCTGTCATAGATTGGGAAGAGGTTTATTGGGGATATATTGAATGGGGCTTTTTCACATTAAATCGCTCCTTGGATAAACGTGGTTATTACGGTGTCGCACTTGACACTTTATTTGAATATGTTTTTGACTATTTGGATGCTTCAAATAAAAAATAAATAAACAAATTATCTAGTTTTTTGTTGCCTGTATTGTTTAGGTGACCCAGCTGTTATCTGGTCTAGAAATTTTTTGTATTTCTCTGGCGCTGTTGTTTTTAGACGCTTGATAATGTTGTTATATTCTGTTTCTGACAGATATTTGTCGTCTGACAGGTTTTTTATCCGGTTCAGTGTCGTTTCAATTTCGCTTTTTGTATCATATGGCAATTTCATTAGTGCTTTGATATAGTTTTCGTAAGCATTACCAAACAACTTTCCATATTTTGCACGATCTAGATTTTTTCTGTACTCTGTTGCCAAATTGGACTTTAGATTAGCATGGGCTTTAATTCTATCTTTTTGCTTCTCGGTAAGTTTGGTAGTGGTTGCAAATTTTTCTTCGTAATCTATCATTTTCTTGCTGAATTCTATTTGTTTTTCTGTTGGTGTTAACTTATATTTACCAGAAAACACGTCTAAGATTATGTCTAAATTCTGTGCCAAATCGTTTTCTATAGTTTGTTTTGATTGTGATTGGGTGTTAAAAAAGTTTACAAATTTATCAATTGTATCCATATTCGTTGTGAATGAATTTTTGTCCTTTTGTGCAAACAGACTGTAAAAATCAGCTTTTGAATCGTTTTGTTTTTCTTTGTTTACTTCATTTATAAAGGCATCTACGCCCTTAGCAAAATAGTCAAAATCATGTTTCAAAAAATCAGATGGTTTTATTTTTTTAATTGCTATCAAATATTCCCACAAACGTCCTTTGATTGAACCGCCACCATTTGCGGCACAATAATAGTGTGCTTTTGCGGCTCTGGTTACATAATCTTGATTGCTGGTTGAATACATTAATTCCACAGCAGCCTTCGCATCTTTTGGGTGTTGATAATGTTTCAAGATATACGAGAACATTTCTCTATCTGTTATACTGGATACCTTTGCTTTATTCAAATGAACTAGTATTTGATCAATTGTTTCGTGCACTAAATAATTATAAAACATAAAAACAGATGCCTTGGGATCCAAAGTGTTCAGATACAATAACTGTTGTTCAAAAGCCTCTTCTCCAACTAAGAGCGGATCCATCGCCATAATAACGTGCACATTTTCAAATGGGGATACGGTTATATACCTTAAACCATACTGCCAAATATAACTACCTAAACTGTCTTTATTTACTTTGGAATAAAAGGTTTCTTTGAAACGAATATAAGCGTTTACGCCAATTGGATTCCGCGCAAGAAAATTTTTTGCCCATTCTTCGCGCAGACTACTAGAGTTGGGTGGGAGCGTGTACACCGTATCCAAATTTTTTTCTTCTGTTTCAATTAATTTAGAAATGTTTTTTATTTGTTTTTTTGCGGCTGCGATTGGTTTTATAACTTCAATATTTTCGATTTTAATCGGTGGGTTGGCAGGATTAGTATTTTCTTTTTCTTGGGCAAAGTCTGCGTCTGCGTTTTTACACATTGTCAAAAACATCAGCATGGACATTAATAAAACAGCTAATTCCGATTTTTTCTTGTTAGTCTTTATCCAATCGATTATTTTACCAGCGTTTTCAGCCAGTATAGTCAGATTTGTCAAAGATTTAATTTTTTCTTTGCCCTTCAAGAAACTATTGTGTTTGTCTGCTTCCATTTCTTATCCTTGTTGTTACGAAACATGATATCAAAAAAATAACAAAAATGACAGAGTATTTTTTAGATTAGATATGTAAAGCCCAGAAAACTAACAAATATAAATTTTTTACAAATTTTGTTTTTACAGTGCAAAAAAACTGTGTTATAATATCACGCGAAAGGATAACAACGATAAAACAGAATCTGAAAAACACGAAAATGAATAAGAAAAATGTTCGTTTTGCGTTTGTGGTTAGTATGCTGTGTCTGGGATTTTTATCAGACGCACTTGCTGCGCCTTCTGTTAAACGTCTGGGTGGTGCGAAGACATATGTTGGAACAGACAAGGCGGTGTCTGCCAAATCTGGGGTATCCACAAAAACTGCGATAGCAGGGGTGCGAACATCTGCAAATCAAACTAGTCGCGCAAAGACTATGGGGTTGGTGTCAGGTGTAAAAAGTGTTTCTGGTTCTGGGTTTTCTGATACGTCGCGTTTATCTGTGGGCAAATATTTGCACAATGCGGGTGTGTCTGGGGGTATAATTAAACCGATATCTGTGTCAACTGTGACGCCAGCGGAGGTTTCAGGTTTAACGAATCGTATAGAAAATGTAGAAATAGGTCTGACTGATGTCTCTAATACGGTTTCAGAATTGAATGTGACAGTATCTGTGTTGAATGAAAAGATTGCAGCTGTCGAAGAAGCAACAGGTTCGGAAAAGGAATTTGCAGACGACTGGGAAACACAAAGGCCAATTTGGGAATAAAATAATAAAACAAAAGGAGTGGATTAGATGAGGAAAGTGATGTTCGGTGGAATAATGATGGCAGGTTTGATGTCAAGTGTGGTTGCTAGTGCAGCGGTGACAGCTGATTCATTAACGACCAAGGGATATGTTGATGATGGTTTGGAATATGTTTATGGTGTTGCTAGTAGTGCTGCGACAACAGCCAGTAATGCGGCCACGTCGGCTTCTCAGGCACAAGCTGCAGCTCAAGCTGCTCAAGCAGCAGCCGAAGCAGCCCCAGAGTATGTGGAAGGAAACGGTATTACTATAACAGACGGAACTGGTGGAAATGCTGGCAAGAAAGTTTTATCGGTCGATGTTGTGACTGATTGGGATACAGATAAACCACAGTGGGCAGGTGGTGGCTCTGGTGGTGGATCCGGTAGTGGAGAATAAGAAAAATAAAAATGGTCATCAAATGATGGCCATTTTTATTTTTATAAAACAGCTGAATAATACCTAAAAAAATACGTGTTTTAGAAAAAGTCAAGTAGAAAAAATAAAAAACATGCTTGCCAAGTAAAAAAATACGTGTGCTTTTATGATATAATCATACGCGTGAGGAGTATTTTACCCTTAGAGGTAGTCTGAAAACAACAAAAGGAAGAGAAAATGAAAAAATTAGGCGTGTCTTTGGTTGCTGTCTTGGTTGGTTTGCCAATGATGGCGCGTGCAGATATTTCTGCTATACCCCTGAAGGGTGATCCTGCCGGCACAGTGGCGGCGAATACAAATGTTGCAACAACATCGTATGTTCAGGGCGCATACAATGATTTGGCTGGTCATATTAACACAAATGTGGCCGCAATCAACACATTGAACGGCGATGCATCAACAACAGGCTCTGTTGCAAAATCTATTTCTGATGCGTTAACAACAGAACGGTCTGCTACCCAAACGTTAACAAACAAAACAATCGATGCAGATGACAATACGATTGATAACTTGGAAGTAGATAATTTTAAATCTGGCGTAGTCGCAACAACTGTCAGAGCCGCAGGTGAAAATGGCGCAGACGATAACCATTTGGTGACAGAATCTGCTGTTCGTGATGCAATTGATACTGCTACTACTGGTGCAGTCACACTAAACGGAACACAAACCTTAACAAACAAGACTATTGATGCGGATGATAATACGATTGATAACTTGGAAGTGGATAATTTCAAGTCTGGTGTAGTTGTAGATTCAACAGGAGGTGGTATCGCTGCGGCTAACAGTGCGTCTGATAGTAAATTAGTAACAGAAAAAGCCGTTGCAAGCGCTTTGGCTGATAAAGCAGATGCTGCAACAACATTGTCTGGTTATGGTATCACAGATGCATATACAAAGACAGAAGTTGATGCACATGGTTTTAATGTTTATGGGAACTGGGCAACTCCAGATACGTCAACAGGTAGTGTAACCATAACAAGCGCCGGTTTGACATCGAATGGTAATGGTGGCGGTAACGGCGGTGGCGAATAATAATTTATTTAGATTGGTGGCATTTGACCACCAATCTAGATTGACTATTAAATGAAAAAAATATTTTCAATCTTTACTGTTTTGTCGATTACGACATCTGCGATGGCGGATATTACACCAAATACAAATGTTGCAACAACGTCGTATGTCCAAGGGGCGGTCGCGACCAAACAAGATGTCATTGATGCTTCGCATAAGTTAAGTGCGGATTTAGTTGATGATACATCAACAACAAATAAATTTGTTACTGCGTCTGATAAAACTGCATGGGATGCAAAATTATCAACTGTCACAGTTGATAATACAGGGGTATCTGCTAATAACCCTGCGCCCGTTGTCACAAATGTCAGTGCCAGCAATGGAACGGTCACTGTAACCAGACAAGATTTGGCTGTGCCAATAAAAAGCAGTGGCAGTTATACTGCTAATTCTGCAGTGATTTGGTTAGAATAATTTTTTACTTGATAAATGTATGCGGACGGTTTAATCCGTCTTTTTTTTGGTGAAATAAAATTTCCCGCCATTGGCGGGAAAATATTATCAGGCAGATTCTTTTGTTTTGAATTGCATATCATAAAGTAATTTATATGCACCACATTCATTTTTTAATAATTCGTTATGAGTACCAGATTCAACAACTTGACCTTCGTTTATGACTGCGATGTTTGTTGCATTGCGAATTGTTGATAATCTGTGTGCAATAACAAACACAGTTTTATCCTGCATCAAGTTTTCAATAGCCTTTTGCACAACCGCTTCGGATTTATTATCCAATGCTGATGTCGCTTCGTCCAAAATCAATATTGGTGCGTTTTTCAAGAATGCACGCGCAATCGCGACACGTTGACGCTGACCGCCAGATAACATTACACCGCGTTCACCAATTTGCGTATCCAGGCCTTTTTTCATGCCTTTTACAACGTCTTCCAAATACGCCATCTTTACGGCTTTGTTCAGATCTTCTTCTGTTGCGTTTTCATTACCTAATAATATATTTTCACGAATAGTTCCAGAGAACAGGAAATTATCCTGGAAAACAACCGCGATATTTTGACGCAAATCATGTAAATCAATTTGGCGAATATCAACGCCATCAATATATATGCCCCCCGATGTTGCGTCATAGAATCGTGGCAACAAACTGACAACTGTTGTTTTTCCACCACCTGAATTACCAACCAAAGCCAATGTTTCACCACGCTTCACTGTCAAATTTATATCTTTCAATACAGGAACACCGGGGTTATATTCAAAATATAAATTCTTGAATTGAATTTCCTTGAAATCTGGATTAAACG
>DBXG01000018.1:0-39348 GCA_002309215.1 Alphaproteobacteria bacterium UBA1218
AGCATATACAATGCTGGGCACTGGATGTATATCTCAGTTGGTAGGGCAACTGACTCTTAATCAGTGGGTCCAGGGTTCGAATCCCTGCGCGTCCACCAAAAACAATAGACCACCGTTTGGTGGTTTTTGTTTTTGTAGCGCAAGTGGATGAGGTTGTTTAATGGTATCTTGAAAAATATGTTTTTTATGCTTAAATATGTTTTATGAAAATAATAGATGCGCACAGCCATATTGATTGTATTACACACAGCCTGCAACCTGATGTTGTTGGGACTGTTTGTTGTACAACAGATGAATCTCAATGGCCTGTTTTGGTTGATATGGCTAAACAAGATAGTAAGATTTATGCTTCTTTTGGTGTTCATCCATGGTTTGTTGAGTCTGCGAATAGTGATTTTGATAAACGTCTTGAACAGTTATTAAATCTTGATTCGAATTATATGGTTGGTGAAATAGGGCTGGATAAGTATAAACCAAATATGGATAAGCAGATTGATGTTTTTATGAAACAGTTTGATGTGGCTGTTAAGTTAAATCGAACAGTATGTTTACATTGTGTCGGTGCGTGGGATAAAATATTACATATCTTAAAACAATATAAAGAATCATCTTTGCCAATTATTGTTGCACATGCTTTTAATACAAATGATAGGGTTTTACAGCAATTATTGCGTTATGATAATATATTATTTTCTTTTAATAAAATTGATGTATACGGCAGAAAATGTTGTATAGCAGATATTCCAAATAATAAAATATTGGTTGAATCTGATGGAAATATTGATTCAGATTTGATAAAAATTGTTCAACTGATATCAGATATTAAAAATGATACAGATATGCCAAATATAATTTATAAGAACACACAAGGGGTTATAAAAAATGGATAGATTGCACAGAATAACTTTATTGTTGGGCGAAAATGCTATATCAAAATTGAAACATTCTACTGTTATGATTGTTGGATGTGGGGCTGTTGGTTCTTTTGCTGTTGAGGCTTTGGCGCGTTCGGGTGTTGGACATTTAATATTGGTTGATTTCGATAAGGTTGAAGAATCTAATATAAATCGTCAATTGTTTGCATTGAATTCTACAATTGGTAAACCCAAGGTTGAAATTGCAAAACAGCGTATTTATGATATCAATCCAGATATAGTTGTTGATGTGTTTGATATGTTTTTTGATGAAAATAATGCGCCAAATGTTAACCCTGATTTTGTTATAGATGCCATAGATACAGTGCAATCTAAAATCGCATTATATAAATGGTGCTCAACTAATAATATTGCTTTTATTTCAAGTATGGGGGCGGCACGTAAAACTGATATAACAAAGATAAAGGTTGCAAATATATCAAAAACATCTGTGTGTCCATTGGCATCAAAAATTCGTAGTCAAATTCGTGAGTTGAATTTGCCAGATTTTCCAACCGTATACTCAACAGAAAGTGCAATTGCACAAGAAAATGGTGGTCGTGAATTTGGTTCTATTATAACTGTGACGGGTGCGTTTGGGTTAACGCTGGCAGATTTTGTTATTAAAAAGTTAATACAATAAAAATCTTTCTATACAGCATATTTACTGGCTTTTAAGATTGTTGTCCTATGCATACATGCCTATGCAAATATGGTTTGTTGTCTGATAGAATGCAATTGTTGAGATTAATCAGCAACAAAAGGAGAAACTTATGAAAAAACTTATTGCTACATCGATGGCAGTATTAGTAGCAACACCTGCTTTGGCTGGTAGCTATGCTTACGAACAACAACCAACAGAATTTTTAGGTTGGAGTATTTTACCATATGTCGCATTGCGTGGTGGCGCAACATATTCTAACTTGAATTATAAATTGGGTGGTGTAAAAGAAGATGTAACCTTGAATTCTTATCAGGTCAGAACCGCTTTGGGTTTAACTATGTATGATACAGCGCGTTTAGAAATTGAAGGTTCGTTCTTTACAAAAGATCACAAAACCCAAGATTTTGACGCGTTGACAGGTGTTGATGTTTCAGCCAGAAATATTGAATTGATGGCTAATGCGTATATGAATCTTGGCCATTTTAAATATATCCAACCATTTGCAGGTATCGGTGCAGGTTTGGCATTCATAGATACTGCTAATCGTATTGCAGGTGTCAAAGATCATAAAGATTCGACAAAATTCTCTGGTATGGGAACTTTGGGCTTATCAATGCCATTTGGCTGTTTTGCAGTTGATGTTGCAGCACGTTATAATTATGTTGATGTTGCTTCTGGAATGCATAATTTCAGCGGTGATATTGGTGTTCGTTATATGTTCTAAACATCGATTGTATACCTTGTTTAAGTCCCGTTTTTTAACGGGATTTTTTTATTGCTAGGGATTTTTTCTCTGTGCTAGTATTAAGGGGTTATGAAATGGTATTCATTGTGTTTTTGTTGTTGTTTTATAACTGCTACAAGCAGTGCTTTGTGTGAAAATATAATAACAGTTAATGCAAATGAAATTCGTGATATTTCACCTTTGACACAAGATACAAAGTTATACAATTATGGAATAATAAATTCTGATATAGTGACAAATGGTCATAATTTTGATGTTTATAATTATGGCACGATTAGCGGAACAATTAATGCTGACTGCGGTTTCGTTAATCAACATATTGATTCAGTTGATGCATTTCATAGCGTGACTTTGGATAGCGGTAACTATTTATATGTTTATATAAATGGTGTGCATGACATTACTTTAACAGATTTGATGAATCTGGGGAATGCAGAAAATTTTGATATTACTAATTCTTCAATTGTGATTGATGATTTGGTTGCGTGGAATAATTGGGGGCAATCGGCAGAATTGGACAGAACAAACACATTGATTTTTTCGAGTCCGAGTGTTGTGCAAGCCGGTGATGTTATAAATCATGTCAGCGAAAATCTTGCTGTGTCGGTTCTGGGACTTGATCCGGCCAGCGTACCGTCGCTTTCGTCAAGTTATGGTTCGTGGATTATCAATTTTGGTCCAAATCCCAATTATCCGCTGTCTAATGTTTTGAATAGTGTAAATAGCGCTGAAGATAAAAATCGCATCAAGCACATGTCGTACCATTTTAACCCAGATAAATTGATGAATCCTGTTAAGACAATAAACAAGTTTATGACATCAAATATAGCGATGTATAAAAATGCTCTATACAGCGGATTGTCTGGCTCTTATATTATGTCTGATAAAACTGATGCGTATGGATTTAATTTAAGTGTCAAGGGAAAATATGACGATATGTATTTAAGCGCAGATTTCAATTTTCATGATTTTAGTTATCAAGATGATTACAATGATTTTGATGGTTTGATGTATGGTTTTAATGTCGGAGTGAAAACATATTTTGATAATTTGTGGCTTGATGGAACATTGGGTTTGTCGTTTATTGACTTTGATGCAGATAATATTTTATATAATGACGAAACTAGAAACGATCCGTTTGGTTTGGGTTGGTACGGAACAGTAGATTTAGGTTATGATTATGCTTTGATGACGGATTTGATCGTTTCACCCTTTATTGGGACATCTATTGCAACATATTGGCTATATGACATCAATGATACAGATTATAATATTCGTGGTGGTAGCAAGGTTGAGTATTCTTTTGTTGTGGATAATATCAAATACGAATATAGCGGAACAGGTGCAATCAGTGCCGATGGTGATTTATACGGTACATTAAAAGTTGGCTTTGTGTCTGAAATAGATAATGCAGGGTTGGCACTTGGATTTGATGTGTTGAAAACAGACGAAGAAACAGGATATAAAATATCTGTCACTGGTCACATCTCTTTTTAAGAGCTATTTGATTATTTCGCCACGCAAAGATGCTTTGTTTGCATCTGTGATTTTGATTTTTTGTAGTGGTGATATTTCGTAATCTGGTTTATCGACAATGCATTGTTGCATATATGGTGTACGAAACACTAAATGACGTCCAGTTTTATCGTTTCCTTCGCATAAACAAATCATTTCTTTGCCGATGCAGGATATATTAAATTCGCGTTGATTTTCATTTAATTGAAAATCTAACCTCTGTAAACGAACAGATTTTATTTGTTCGCTGATTTGGTTGTGCATCAATGCAGCTGCTGTATGCGGGCGAGGCGAATATTTGAAAGAATACGAATTTATATATTTGATTTCTTGTGCGATATCCAAAGTTTGCGCGAAATCTTCATCTGTTTCATCTGGAAAACCAACAATAAAATCAGACGATATTTGAATATCTGGTCGAACAGATTTAAGTTTTTTTACTATGTTTTTATAGTTGTCTAAATCGTCAGGGCGATTCATCAATTTTAGTATGCGTGGCGAACCACTCTGAATTGGCATGTTCAGGAACGGTAATAATTTTGGCTCTGTCCCAAACATTTCAATTAAATCGTCAGTCATTTCTGTTGGATAACTGGATGTAAAGCGTATACGGCTGATTTTGGGCAGTTTAGCCGTTTCACGAATTAAGTCGGACAAACGATATAATTTACCATTTGCGTCTGTGTATTTATAGCCATTTACATTTTGTCCTAAAAAACAAATTTCAATCGCACCTGTTTTTGCAGCGTTTATTGTATCGCGCATAACATCATCAAATGGACGTGATAATTCGCGACCACGTGTATATGGGACAATGCAATATGTGCAACAATGGTTGCAACCTTCTTGAATGGGTATATATGCCACCGTCGGTGATTTAGTCATTTGTGGCAATTCATCAAATTTTTCCAAACCACCTAAATCGATATTTAATAATTTAGTATCTGGATTTTTTATGATTTCTGGCAATTTGTGATAACTTTGTGGCCCCAAAACAAAATTCAATTCTGGTATGCGACGGAAAGCATCCCCCCCAGATTCGCGTGCTACACAACCAACAATACCGAGTAGGGCAGATTCTTTCTTTGCACGTCTGATACGACCAAGTGCAGAATAAACTTTGTCAGTTGCTTTTGCACGAACAGCGCATGTGTTTAATATGATTAAATCAGCATCACTTATATCATCTGTTGAAACCCAATTTTTTGATTCCAGCATAGCAGCGATACGCTGACCGTCATATACGTTCATTTGACAACCAAATGTCTGAATAAAGAATTTCTGCTGTATTGCCATATTAGTCAGCCAATTTTTGTTTTAATAAATCACTTACCATTGCAGGATTTGCCTGACCATGTGTTGCCTTCATAACATTACCAACAAAGAACCCAAGCAAGCCAACCTTGCCAGATTTATATTGTTCAACCTGGGCAGGATTGTTTTTGATTACTTCGTCCACAGCAGATTCAATCGCACCGGTATCTGTTATTTGTTTCATTCCATGTTTATCTGCGATTTCATGAATTGTTCCGCGTTCACCATCTAACATTTTGATAAATATTTCTTTTGCCTGTTTACCATTGATTTCGTTTGATGCAATCATATCAACCAATTCAGTAATGTTTTCAGGTGTAATAATGCGTGGCGCATCGGGATCGGTATGTTCACGAATTTCATTTGTGATATCCATATTTTCAGGATGCGCAAATAATTCAGAAATCAACCAGTTTGCAACCGGCTTTGCACGTTCTTTCTTGCCGTTTACAGCGGTATCATACCAATGTGAAATATCTGTTGTTTCGGTTAAACGTGTTGCATCATATTCTGACAGACCATATTCATTGATATATCTTGCGCGTGTTGCAGACGGTAATTCAGGCATTGTTTTACGAATACGTTCAATGTCTTCATCTGTGATTTCCAGTTCCAGTAAATCTGGGTCTGGGAAATAACGATAATCAAGTGCGTCTTCTTTGCTACGCAAGATAGATGTTGTGCCGTCACCTTGATTATATCGCATAGTATTACGTTCAATAGTACCACCGTTTTCCAAGATTTCTATCTGGCGTTTTGCTTCGTATTCAATAGCATTCTTAATAAATTTGAAAGATACCATGTTTTTGATTTCGCATCTTTCGTTAAAATATTTTGCGCCCACAGGACGAACAGAAACATTGACGTCTGCGCGCATTGAACCTTCTTCCATGTTTGCCTTGGATACACCCAGTGCACGTGCTATTTCACGTATTTGACGCAGATATTTTTCTGCTTCATCAGGTGAAGTCACAAATTGTTTTTCATCTGGTTTTTCCAAATCTACAAATGCCACAATTTCCAATAATGTCACTCCGGTACGATTGTAATCAGCAAAAGATTTTGTAGGGTGCATATCGTGTTTCAATTTTCCAGCATCTTGTTCCAAGTGTGCACGTTCAATTAAAATCTTTTTTGGATTACCATCATCGCCAATAATTTCAATCCAACCGCGACCGACCACAGGTGGTTCATTTATGGGTTGTGAAATTTGATAACCCTGGGGCAAGTCAGGATAAAAATACTGTTTGCGGGCAAAACGGCTGTGTTTAGAGATTTCAGCGTTGATTCCCAAACCGAATTTAATAGCCTGCTCAACACAGTATTTATTCAATACTGGCAACATACCAGGCATTGCAACATCGACCATACATGCCTGGGTATTTGGGGCAACTGTCGGATTATAATCAGCAGATGCGCCACTAAAAATCTTGCTGTTGGATAAAACTTCTATATGAGTTTCCAAACCTATAACTACTTCCCAATCTGTTGTTTTGCCTTTTATCGTAAACATTTTAATTTTTCCTTGCTTTTTCGTTTTTAATATCTTATTATGCAGTCCGTTGGCTAGATAGCTCAGTTGGTAGAGCAAGGGACTGAAAATCCCTGTGTCAGTAGTTCGATTCTACTTCTAGCCACCATTTTTTTTACCCCTAGTTTCCCATTATCTTTGTTGGACGGTTATCAAATGCAGACGCGGTTTCGATATGTTTTGCCAGTTGCAACATTTGCATATCCTTGAAACGTGGTGCCACAACCTGCATACCCAATGGTAAACCGTCCTGGGTTAAGCCACATGGAACACTGCATGCAGGAATGCCAGCCAGGTTCATCGCCACAGTGAATAAATCCAGAGCATAATATTCCAATGGTGTTAAGTCTGAGTTTAATGGTAATGCAGGACCGGCGCTTGATGGACATACAATTAAATCACATTGTTCAAATGCCTTGTTAAAGCTATCCGCAATCATACGGCGAACGCGCGCAGCCTGCAGGAAATATACATCATAAGATTGACTGGATAATACTGCAGTTCCAATTAAAATACGACGTTTGGCTTCTTCGCCAAAGCCAGCAGAACGTGTCTTTTTATATGTATCTTCTAAATCTGTACCTTCAACACGCAAACCATAACGCATACCATCATAACGTGCCAAATTCGATGAAGCCTCTGCTGGTGCGATGATATAATAGGCAGCCAGAGCGTCCAAAATATTTGGAATTGAAACTTCTACAATATCTGCGCCCATAGATTTCAAATCATTGATACGTTTTGCAAATAGATTTTTCATATCGTCAGATATTTTGACAGAATCAAATTCTTTGATAACGCCGATACGCAATTTTTTACCATCACCCAAGATTGGTTTTAATTCGCCGTCAAAATTGAATTTTGCATTTGGACTGCTGGTTGAATCTTTTGGATCGTGTCCAGCCATCACAGATAATAACAGTGCTGCATCATCAACTGTTCTGGCGATTGGACCAGGTGTATCAAGACTGGATGCAAATGCAACACAACCCCAACGCGAACACAAACCGTATGTTGGTTTTACACCGACCAAGCCGGTAATAGCGCATGGAAAACGAATTGATCCACCGGTATCTGTTCCGGTTGCACCGATTGCCAAACCAGAAGTCACGCAACTCGTTGAGCCACCAGATGAACCACCAGCGGTTAAACGTTTCTCTAATTGCCATGGACTGACAGGTGCACCAAAGAAACTGGTCTTGCTGAAAGTGCCCATTGCGAATTCATCAAGGTTTGATTTTCCAAGTAATACAGAACCAGAGTCAATAAAGTTTTGTGAAATTGTAGATTCATATTGTGGAACAAAGTTTTCCAATATATGCGAAGCAGCCGTTGTGCGTATACCACGTGTTGCAAACAAATCTTTCATCGCGATTGGCATACCGTCCAAAGCCTTGGTTTCGCCAGATGCATAACGTTTGTCAGATTCTTCTGCGTCACTTAATGCACGTTCAGGTGTTGTTGTGATATAGCAATTTAATTCTTTGCCAAATTTTTCAATACGTGCCAGATATGCACGTGTCAATTCCACAGCCGAAATAGAACGGTCTTTCAATTTTGCCAATGCTTGTTTTATGGTTAAATCTATCATAATTATTCCCCTTATATTTTAATCGCCGTCCATAACTTTTGGTACTGCAAAATAGCCACGTGATACACCAGTGGTATCAGGGTCATTTGCGAGTATTTCATTACGCATATTTGGTTCGGTCACCACATCTTCGCGTAAGGGTAATTTATGTTCGCATGGGCTGAGCATTGGTTCAACACCAGTTGTGTCAATTTTCTGTAATTTATCAATCCATTCAATAACAGAATCGATATTCATTTTTTCCAATTGTTCGTCAGATACATCAATTTTGATTAAATCTGCGAATTTGTGTAATTGTTGCTTGCTAAATGCCATTTGAAATCCTATTATTCTGAAAGTCAAAGGATTATAACAATGATTTTACCAAATTACAAGGATTTTCCGCAGGTTGGACGCATAATCGGGCTTGATTGGGGGCTCAGACGTTGCGGTGTCGCTTTGTCGGACGAAAAACGTGATTTTGTGTTTGAAAGACCGCAAATTACCATAAAAAATCAAAATGAATTGGTTGATGCTATGTTGCGTTTAATTGGCGAAGAACAGGTTGTTGGTATTGTGATTGGTTTGCCTTTACATACAGATGGAACGGATTCTGAAACGACGAAGGCTGTGCGTGAATTTGCAGATATGTTGGTAGCCAAGGCTGATTTGCCAATTATTTTTATCGAAGAAAACCTGACCAGTGCAACCGCAGAACAGGAAATAGGACACAAGAATATGTCCAAGATGAAACAGAAACTTGATTCTGTATCAGCCAGAATTATTCTGGAAAACGCAATAGCAATGTTGAAAAGGTTTTAATCGTTTGCGGTTTCATCTGGGATATTACCGTCGGCTGACAATAGCACTGCAATCCAACGTGTAGAACTGAATTGTGCTGTTGTGATATATATGGTTGCCAAAATCGGAACGCTGAAAAACATTCCTGCAATGCCCCAAATCATTCCCCAGAATACCAAGTTTATAAGTATCGCCAGTGTTGATATATTCAGGCTTTTCCCGGTCAATTTTGGGTCCAATATATTTCCAAATATAATTTCTATACCAATCAAAGATACTGCGGTGAACAAAGGTAAATGCCATGTGTCGCCACTAATAAACGCATAGGCAATTGGCATAGCGCATGCCAATATAGACCCCAATGTTGGAATATAGTTTAATATGAAAATCATAAATGCCCAAACACTAGCAAATTCCAATCCAATAATTTTCAGCAATATATATGCTGTTACACCAGTTGCAGCAGATATAAAAGTTTTTGTGAACAGATATTTTTTCATATGTTCATCAATGCTGTTTAATATATAACGTAATTTTTTCGTTTTCATTTGTGGCACAACTAAAGAGTCTATTTTTTTACCAAAAGAACTTTGTTCAATGAACATAAATATTAAATATATTAAAACCATGCCAGTAGATGCAGCAACCCCAGCCAACGAAGAAGCAACATAAGCGGCGATTTGTGGCAAGTTTGGAATCAAGTTCAAGTCCATGCTGATGCCAAGTTTAGAGAAAATAAATTCGCCAAATGCTAATAATTTTTGCTGTAATACAGGTGTTGCGTTGTATAATTCCCAAAACATAGGTTTAACCTGGGTCGCGAACAAGAATATAATTCCACCGATTGTTGCGAACGATAATATATTGGCCAGCCATGTGTAAACCTTGGCCGGCGTATCACAAGATTTTTTATCAGACTTATAACATGGCATAATTTTTCTGTAATATGTTGCGATTGCGTTTAACAGATACCATAAAAACGCAGCAAACAATATTGGTACAAACAACGAGCGTCCAATCCACAGACATAATATTAAAACCATAAATGTTATAAATTTGTTCATGTTTTATCCTTTTGTTACAGCATCACCGATAATGATACCATGTGGCATAGTAAATGTTTGATAAAGTGTATATATTGTAAAAGCAACCATAATGATATTAATAATGATTGCAAGCCATACGTATCCGCGATTCATGGTCGCCTTGAAATTTGGTTTTGACGTTGAATTCCACAGCGAAAAGACCAAAAACAACACCAATGGGAATAACATGCTTGCGCTTTGTCTGGTCAACAATATGTTTGATAACAATATCAAGAATAAAAATACAAATGTTGTGTTGACTGATGTTGCAGTTGCCCAAGCATTGAATTTAGAATACCAATTTGATTTGATTTGCAAGTCTGATTTTATTGATTTGTCTGCAATCAAATAGCCAGGCATCCAGGCCATAATGAATGTGAATGGCATTGTCAAAATAATTTTCCATGGTGTTAAACCCATGATTTTGGCACGTCTGTATTTTACAAAAATACTGGATAATACTGTGCCTAAAATAAACATAGGAATAAAGGCTTGGATTGCACCCAAAGATTCAAACAAGATACGTGTCATTACTGGTGGCATCTTGAAAAACCAAAATGAAGAAAAGAGATAACCCGTTAAAGCATTATAACCAAAGAATATAAATAAAGTTGCCAAGACCGTAATGCGATAACCATTTGTGAGCGCGATAAAATCTTTTTGTGATATTTCTTTTAATGGCAATGATTGTGCAAGTTTATATGTAGCCCAAACAAAAATACCGATAGTCACAGCAAGCATACCATAATTAAATAATGAAATGTTTATTGCAGGAAATAATCTTGGTAACCACGCAATGATTATCACAATCAGCATGCGTAATGCAAATTGCAAAGGTCTTGTGAACAGCCATGTTTTCAATGTTGTTTTTGTCATGTTATCCTTCCTTTTTTATTCCAAATGTTTTTATTTTATCATAATTTTCCCATTATCCAAAGTAGTTGTTTTTGTTGCACCAACCAATGATGTAAAATTATCCTGATGTGATATAAATAAAAACGTAGTTTTTGGCATTTGGTTTATTGTATCAACAATTTGTTGTTGGACATCTTTATCAGCACCAGAATCAGGTTCATCTAATATTGCAAGTTTTGGATTTGTTAAAATCAATCTTAATAACATTATGCGTTTACGTTCACCACCAGAAAAACCAACGTTCACAGAACGGTTCAGCCAATCTTGTGGTATATTTAATTGTTCACGTGCTGATTCCAGTTTTTCCAAAAATTCACTCATAGATAAATCTTTGCCTGTATCATAATGTGTATGTGCAATCATAGAGTGTTTCAGAAAACTTAACAAAGTCAATCCAGGTATTTCGGGAACGTTTTGTGCGCCTAGAAATATTCCACGTAATGCGCGATTAGTTGCGTTTTCATTTGTTATATCAACATCATCAAAAATAATTTTTCCAGAATCGATTGTATACAGTGGATTTCCTGCGATTGTATTGACCAGTGTTGATTTTCCAGAACCGTTATGTCCGGCCAATCTGTGACGTGCACCATTTTTCACAGACATATTTATATCTGTCAGCAATTTCTTGCCATCCATGGATACACAAAGATTTTTTATTTCTAATATCATTTTTCTTATTCTTTTGTTAAAGCCATTTGTATCAATTGTTTTGATTCTACCAAGAATTCCATCGGTAATCTAGATATAATTGGGGATGCCATAGAACCGACAATCAATGCGATTGCTTCATCTGTATCAATACCACTTTGTTCCAAAAACAGCAAGGCATTTGCATCGATTGCACCAGTTGTGGCTTCGTGTGATTGTTGGTTTGTCGCATTCAGGTGTATAACGGTCGGTATTGTGTTTGCGGTTGCATTATTGCCGATTATTCTGCTGTCGCATTTGCAAGCATTTATGCCATTTTTTCCACCCAATGATACGGTGCTACGAAATGTTTGTCTGGAATTATCAATGGCGACACCATATGAAACAATGTTTGATTTTGTTTCGTTCCCAATATGAATCATTCGTGTACCTGTGTCAGCCTGTTGTGTTCCACGCGTGATTGTTAGTGAATAAAAATCACTATGTGATTTGTTCCCGTATAAAATTGTTGATGGATATTTCCAAGTTTTTGCAGAACCAATTTCAACCTGGGTCCAATCGAGTCCTGCGTTTTTATAACATTTACCACGTTTTGTGACAAAGTTTAATATGCCATTTTGTTTTGCGTGTTTTTTGTTGTATACAGCAGAATCCCCCGCGTACCAGTTTTGAACGGTTGCATATTTTACATATGCGTTATCTTTTACAATTATTTCAACAACCCCACTGTGTAATTGATGATTTGGACGACGTGGGGCGCTGCAACCTTCCATATACGACAATGTTGCGCCATCTTCTGCAATGATAAGCGTTCTTTCAAATTGGCCAATTTTTGCTGTTTCTATTCTGAAATAACTGGCCAAATCAATCGGACATTTTACATTACGTGGAATGTAAACAAATGTTCCGTCTGAAAATACAGCAGCATTTAATGCAGCAAAAAAGTTGTCTGTATTTGGTACAACTGTGCCAAGATACTTTTTAACAATTTCTGGGTATTTAATAACAGCCTCTGATAATGGTAAAAATATGATGCCCAGTTTGTTTAATTCTTCGGTATACGAAGTGTGGACAGATTTGCTGTCTATGACAGTATCCGTTGCCATACCCAATAATGCGCGTTGTTCTGATTCTGGCAATCCCATTTTCTCGTAAGTTGATTTCAGTTCAGAATTATCAATTGGTTTTGTTTCGTTATAGTAGTTCAATAAATCGTAATCTATCGGGTCATAATCTATTTCTGCCCAGTGTGGTTCTGACATTTTTTTCCATGCATTGAAAGCATCAATACGCCAATTTAACAACCATTCTGGTTCGTTGCGCTGTTTTGATATTTCACGAATAAGTTTTATGTTTAATTTTTTCATTTATGCATTTGCCAGTGTTTGTGCCTGGGCAAAAAAAGTCAGCGATTGCCCGAGCAAACCATCTGTAAAAGTTGTTGATAATATTCCATCTGTATCAGAATTGGCCATGTGTTGTAAAAACTGGTTTGCACGATTAAGATAGTGGCTGATGTTATGGGCAATATTCACATCCAACTTTATCGCGCGGCGTAATTTTTCCAGAACAAAAGGATTTTTTGCATATTCGTCCATAATTCCACCCAATGCGCGCCATAGAGGATGTTCAGATGTGTTACGTGGCATCACATCAATTGCAGCCATAATAGGGATTAAATCTTGTAACAAATCTTGATAAATTATTTCTGCTTTGTCTGTTGATTCACTCACAGAAAACTTGTTTTTCAACACCTGTTGAATTTTTACCAGCAAATTGTATTGCAAGGTTGCGTTTTTGGATAATATACGAATTTTTTTGTTTGTGATTATTGCGAACAATATCAACCCAGCAATGCCCAAAGCGGTTGATGCAGATAAAATCAAAATTACTAAGTTTTCCATAGTTTTTATCCTGTTTTTTATATTACAAGTTGCAGTATAACACGTTTTTTCGATTCGTGCGATTTTATCTTGATTATTTTTTTGATAAAATCGTTTTTTAAGTCTTGCACAGATTCGGTCAAGTTGTTATAATTGAATATATTATATCAAGGAAAGGAAAAAATATGTTCCATAGATTTTATGTGTTTACGGCTATTGCTTGTTTGTCTGGTGTGGCGTGGGGTGCTACTAATCTGCCCCAGGTTGCTACGTCGGAAGTGTTTTATGATTCTGAACCAGCTGAATATGTGATGGAGGAGGCAGAGTTTGTTGCGCCTATGCCGGTTCGTCAAAAGGCGCCTGTGTGGCCATTGGCTGGGTCCGATGCAGATGTAAAATTGGAATGTGGCGATATGGGGTGTTCGGGTGAAGAATCAATGATTGTGACCAAGGTTGGTAATGGTCTGGTTATGGAAAACAATATAATCACTCGTGGTACTGGTTGGTCTGGTGGTCCAGATATTGAAAATGGAATGATGATACCTGCTGGATTTGATAATGAATGTGAAAATAATGCAGAAATGCCGTTGATGCGTCGCGAAATGCTGGAAGATGATGGTGGTTCTGTGTTATCTGTTTCGCGTAGTCCACGCAAAAAATGTAATAAAAATGCTGATTCTTATGCCGTTTTTGCACAGCGTGCAGGTTTTGCAGCGGAAAAATCTTGTAATAAAGATATGGCTGTTGCTGAAGATGAAATGGAAGTTTCTGTAAACTCGAACGAAAGTAATGATGCAGAAGCGCCGGCGGTTATGCGTGATCAGGTTCGTTCTTGGGTTGTTGCCAATGGTCAGACTTTGCGTCAGGTTTTGCAATCTTGGTGTGACAAAGAAGGTTGGGATTTGGTTTGGACAACATCGCGCGAATATCCGATTGAGGCCAGCGCTGTGTTCAAGGGGCGTTTTGTTGATGTTGCGTCTGCTTTGATACGTAATTTTGAGCGTGCAACCCCAATACCTTATGCAAAGTTTTATAAAGGGAATCGTGTGATAGTTGTTTCGACTTCGGAAGAATAATAATTATTGTGTAAGAGATTCGTAGGAGATAAAAATGAAAATGCGTTTAAATATGTTTTTTATAGGGGCAGTATTCGCAGGATTGTTGGCAGGATGCACATTGCAAGAATCTGCCAAGGTATCTGCGTCTGTGGATCAAAACTTTGTAAAAGCATATGAAGCATTTGAAATGGCAAAGAATCCGCGTGCCAAGGTGGCCAGTGGTGATACGGTTTCTATGTCAGAGGGGGTTTGGTTAGGAAACAAATCTACGGTTCTTGAACACAAAAACTCTTTGCCCGCGAAATTCGAGACGGATTCAGGTATTACTATATTATTAAACGAACCTGTGACATTGCAGGTCTTGGCAAATGATATTAATTCGATTACAGGAATCCCTGTAAAAATTGATAATCAGGTTGATGGCGAAAAGTTAAGAAAGACTGTTGATGTTGCATATACTGGTAAATTGTCTGGATTGTTGTCCCAGATTGCTACAGATTTAGATTTGTTGTGGTATTATGATAAAGATTCAATCGTGTTCTATGAAACAGAAACGCGTACATATACATTATATGCATTGGGCACAGATGTATCATACCAATCTTCTGTGCAAACTGATGATGGAAATCAGGTTTCTTTGGAATCAACCTTGAAAGAATGGGACGAAGTAGAGGCGACAATCAGTTCGATTGTTAACTCATCAAAGAACTCTCAGTTCACAGTATCACGCAGTTTGGGAACAATCACTGTGACTGCATCGCCGTCTGTGCTAAATCGCGTTTCTGATTATATTGCAAAACAGAACAGACGTTTGTCGCAGCTTGTGACAATTGATGTTAAGGTTTTGCAAGTATCTTTGTCTAATGAATCTGCGTTTGGCTTGAATTTGGCTGCGGCAATCAATTCCGCAACAGGTCTGAACATTGTTGCAAATCCAAAGAACAATCTTTCTACGACCGAGGCTAGTTCCATGAATGTTGCGGTCTTGTCCAATGCAGTATCCGCGTTGACGGGCGCAACACATTCAGAAGGCACAACTACGGGTATTGCAGGCGCATATACTAATGATCAAATAACAAATGGTTCAATGGCACGTCTGGCTGGAACAAATGCTTTGATAGAGGCTTTGGCAAAGCAGGGCAAGGTATCGTTAGTGACAAATGTTGGTGTGACAACACGTAATAATCGTGTTGCGCCTGTGACAAATACCAGAACAACCGGGTATATCAAGCGATTCGAATCCAGAACATTTACAACTGTGGAATCCAGTACTGTTGACCAAGATAATTTGGAAACAGGGTTTTCAATGCAGTTATTGCCGAACATTTTGGAAAACGGAAAGATATTGCTGTTATTCAAGATGTCAATTCGTGAATTGCTGAAGATGTCAACCCAAACAATTGGTGAAGTGACGTTGCAATTGCCAGAGGTTGAAGAGCGTTCTTTCATGCAGGAAGTTATTATGGAATCTGGTCAAATGTTGGTTGTATCTGGGTTCGAGAAACAAAAGAACGATGATACACGTTATGGTTTGGGGGATCCAGACTTTATGGCGTTGTCTGGTTCGCGCGAAACAGCCGCATCACGTGAAGTGCTGGTTGTTATCTTGACACCGCAAGTTTTGGTTAGCCCGATGGATGCAGAGCGCAATATCCAGCAACATTGGGGCGCACCATTGAATTAGTTGTGGACAAAAAAACCATCCAATTGGATGGTTTTTTGATTGATAAAAGCACAACAAATAATTATGCGATTTTTGCAACTTTCTTGGCCAGACGTGCAACTTTACGTGAAGCAGTTTTCTTTGGCATTGTTTTGCCTGCTGCTTTCATAATTTTGCTTTCTGCATTGCGTGCAGCTGCAATTGCGGCGGTTTTATCGCCAGATTCAATCGCGCCGAGCGCTTTCTTGGTTGCAGTTTTAACAGCGCTGCGACGTGCTGTATTGATTGCATTTTTCTTTGCTGTTACTAAAATTCTTTTATCACATGATTTATGATTTGCCACTTTATTTTCCTTTTATTTTTACGCGGTTTCTGTTATTTTATAGAAAACAAACATAAAATCAAGGGAAAAACGACATGGCTGATATTTTTTTCAATGTTTATACTTTATCAATAATAATTGCTTATTTATTGGGTTCTATACCTTTTGGGATTATCGTTACGAAATTGTTTAACAAAGGGGATTTACGTAAAGTTGGCAGTGGTAATATCGGTGCAACCAATGTTATGCGGGTTGGTGGATTGCGTTTGGCTAGCTTGGTTTGGATTTTGGATATGATGAAGGCTGTTGTAGCAGTTTGGTTGTGTGGTTGGATTGGCCCGGCTGTGTTTGGATATGTTGATTCGTCCAGTGTTGCAATATCATTCGGAGTTTGGGGTGGTTTTGCAGCGATTATTGGGCACTGTTTTCCGATTTGGTTAAGGTTTCGTGGGGGTAAAGGGGTTTCGTGTTTGTTTGGTGTTCTGTTGGCTGTGAATCCAATCTTGTTTATAGTTTGTGGTCTTGAATGGCTGTTGGTTGCGCTGGGGACTGGCTATTCATCTGCTGGTGCTTTGGTTGCCTTTTGTTTGATGCCGATATTGGGATTTTTTATGAATTTCAATATTGGAATTGCGTTTTTGGCTATTTCGGTACTGTGTTTATGGCGACATCGGGAAAATATTTTGCGCTTGGTTTCAGGCAAAGAGTCAAAAATAGAATGGAAGTGGAAAAAATAAGTTCAGATAGTATTTGTTTTTATTTGTATTTTGTGATATAATGTCGTCATAAGTGAGAGGATTGTACCCATGAAATATTTGGTTTCTGTATTGGTTATCGTTATGTTCGGTTTTAGTGCGGGGGCTGCACAGAATGGGCGTCCCGCGATGGCGAAGAATATTATGTCTGCACCAAGGTATACTGCGTCTGTGAATCAAATATCTGGAAGCACAGCAAAGATTGGTGTAAAGACTGATGTAAACACTGATGAAACAGCGCAACAAACAGATGAATCAGCGGAAGAGGCTGAAGAAGCAGCGGTTGTTGATATGCGCGAAGCAGAACGCAATGCATGTATCAATAATAATATTGGTGTTGGAAATACTTTTGTGTGGGCTTCTAAATACAGCGATACATCGAATTATGCAAGTATGACCGAAGATGCGGAACATCCTGAAAATAATGTGTGTTTTGTGCGAGTAGAACTGAGTTCTACAAACGAATCGCGTATAAAAGTATCTGACATTGAACCAAAGTATTTTGTGTGGGGTGAACCGATTAAATGTGGTGGCTGGGTCAGCAAGAAAGAAATGGAAAAACGCATATTAGATGCCAGAAAAGGCGCTCGTATTGGTGGTATTGTGGCCAGTACTGTCGGTGGTTTGGGGCTTGGTGTCGGTGCTATGGAATTATTTGGTAACAGATTGATTGGTGGCAAGGTGGAAGGCCAAAAAGGCGTGGATGAGAAAGAATTATACAAGGCGCAATTAGCTAAACAAGAAAACAAGGAATACATAGCCGACTTGAAAGTAATGGTGGATGCGTGCGAAGAAGGAAACAGTTATATTAGTGATTGCGACTTGTACGAAGAATTGTATCGTTCAGTTACTAAACATTAGAAATGGGGTATAAGATGAAAAAGTATATTGTTTTGTTTTTAATGTGCTTGCCGATGGTGTCATTTGGGGCGCCATCTGTGCGCGCTTTGGGTTCTGGCGCTGTTGTTGGGGCGTCTGGGGCAGCAGCAAGTAAAATAACACCCGTAAAAGCAGGAAGTACGCCGAGTGCAAGTAGTGTCGCACGCGTTGGTTCTTTGCGTTCAAAGGCTACTACGGCTGGTATTCCAAGTACTGTTTCTGGTTCTACTGGACGTTTTCCAGTAATTTCCACAGCCAAAGTTTATAATACTGCAGCGGCACCTCGTCCGGTAAGCTATTCGTCCACAACCATAAATAATACAGAAGCTGTCGATTTGACTGGTATCGAACAAAAGATAGAACAGAACAAAAATAATATACAAAATAATACAACGAATATAGCTACGAATACAGAAAATATCACGAATAATACGACAAATATATCTAACAATACAACCCGTATAGAAGCGCTTGAAGGAGATGCTGATACAGTTTTGGTGTCGGGGTCTGGCAATCCTTTTACAGGAAATCCACAAAATGAAAATCGTGCGTGGATTTGGGTTGAAAAATAGTCTGTTTATTTAATTTTTTACTTTTATGGGATTGTAGATTTGTTCTACAATCCTTTTGTTATGAATGATTTATTAAATAAACTTTTGATTTTGCGAAGCCCCGGTATCGGTCCTGTGAAATATAATAATTTACTGGCCAGGTTTGGTGATGTTGAATCCATAGTTGATTCGATGCAGTTGTCGTCTGAATTTATCGATGATGTAAAACGTGAAATGGATAAAGCGTATTCTTTGGGCATAGAATATTTAGATGAAAACGATTCGCGATATCCGCAAAACTTATTGAATATAAAAAATCATCCAATTGTTATAACTGCGCGTGGAAACATAGAAACATTAAACAAGAAAACAGTTGCTATGGTTGGAACGCGTCATGCAACCGCATCGGGTATGGATTTTATGTCGCAAATGGCATGCAAATTTGCAGAACATAATTTTGCTGTTGTTTCTGGTATGGCGATGGGAACAGATACTGCTGCACACATCGGCGCTTTGCGTGCAGATGGAAATACACAAACGATTGCGGTTCTGGCGGGTGGTGTTGATTATATATGGCCACTTGAAAACGAATCATTATATTATGAAATATTGGATCGTGGTGTTGTGATAAGTGAATTGCCTGTGGGTGTAAAACCAATAGCCCAAAATTTTGTTCAGCGAAATCATTGGGTTGCAGGAATATCTGATTTTTTAATTTTGGGTGAGGCAGATGAAAAATCAGGTAGTATGACAACAGCACGATTCGCTTTGGATTACAAAAAGCGCGTATTTGCGGTACCTGGACACCCGTCTGATCCACGTAGCCTTGGTCCAAATTCATTGATAAAAAGTGGCAATGCAACATTATGTATGTCCATAAATGATTTCTTTGATGATGAAAAAGTATCTTCAAAGAAAAAAAATAATACATACCAAAATGAGATATTAGATAAATTAGGAATGATTCCCGTATCAGAATCTGTATTGGCAAATCTTGTCAAAAAAAGCGTTGCGGAAATCAAGGCTGATTTAGTGGTCTTGGAATTGCAAGGTTTAATAAGAAAACAAGACGGCGGTTATGTTTTAAATTGATTTAATTTGTGTCTATACAGTGTATATACAAAGTGCGAAAATCTGGGGAAAAAACGAATCGTTGTCAAAAAATAAATGTGCAAAAAATAATTAACATTTGGTTGCAAACAGAAATAAATCTTATAAATTGTTTCGTGTAAAGACAAACGATTGAAACAAATCAATCAGCAAGTGAGAGAAAAGAGTAGGGCAATATAAATATTTAATTCTGAAAGGGCTCGGAATTACATGTTTATGTGGGTGGATTTTGCACCCAAAAATGCACAGGCAGGAAACTCTTTTAAGAAAGGAAAAGGAGCAAACGACATGCAAGCAGCAACAAAACAAAATGTAAATGTTGAATCAATCAAGGCAGCAATTTCTGCCAACATAGGTTCTGCGGGTTTTACTTCTTGGATTGCGCCTTTGCATTTTGAATTGTCTGGAAATTGCTTGAATTTGGTTGCTCATAATCAATTTGCTGCGGATTATGTTAAAAATGTTTATGGCGAAGTTATTTCCAAAATTGTTTCTGAATTTGATTTGGATTTAAATATATGTGTTCGTTCATCTGCAAATGTTGTAAATACTGCGAATGATAATGTTGTGTGTGCATATACCCCATCAGAATCAGTCGCAGCAAAAACAAATAAAAATGCTTTTAATCGTTTTATTTGTTCTGATGAAAATAATTTTGCATTGATGGCATGCAAAAAAATTGCGTCTGGAAACGCGTCTTTTTCTCAGTTGTTTATCTATGGCCCCAGCGGTTGTGGTAAATCTTTATTGTTGAATTGTATTTGTGCTGAATCAGACAATCGTGTTTTGATGATGTCTGGTGGTCAGTTTGTTGCAGATTTTACACGCAGTTTACGTGATAAAACAATATTTGCTTTCAAAGACTATTGCCGTAATTGCGATACGTTTATTTTGGACGATGTTTGTGCGCTGGCTGGGAAACGTGCAACAATGGATGAGTTTATGCAATTGATATCAGATTTGCGCAATATGGGAAAAAATGTTGTGTTGACTGCAAACATGGCGCCAAATGCTTTGACAGGTTTTGACAGACGTGTTCAATCTTTGTTTGCATCTGGTTTGGTTGTTGATGTTGTTGCGCCAAATGCATATGTGCGTCGTTCTATGTTGTTGAATAGTGGTGTTGATATGGTGGTCGCTGATGAATTGTCAAAACGAATCGCGGCAGACGGTCATTTGGTAAATGGTGTTATAAATAAAATTAAAACATATTCTGAATTGATGGGCGAACGTGTTGATATGGATGTGGCTGCACGTTTGTTGGGTGATACATTGGCAAAAAATAAAACACCAATCGCGATGGTCAAATCTATGTGCGAAAAAATGTGTATATCATACGATGAAATTTGTGGTAATTCACGCGCACGCCGTTTGGTTCGTGCACGTCAGGTTATGATGGTCGCATTGAAAAGCGCGACAAATTTATCTTTGACAGAAATCGGTAATGTTTGTGGCGGTCGTGATCATGCCACAGTTGTTTATGCGCTGAGTCAAATCGAATCGCAGAAAACATCTGATTTGATTTTGAATGCAGAATTGGACGACATGATAAAATTATGTAAATAACCAAAATTGAAAAGTTTGCTTTGTCAGAAAGGGAAAAAACTCACTCACCAAAAAAACGGTGGGTGTTTTTTTTGCTTGGTTAAATATAAAAAATGTGATAAAATTGCCTTTAATAAAAGGGAGTGGAAAGGTATGAAAAAATTATCTTTTTTATTGTTGGCTTTGTTGACATGTCCGTCATACGCAACAATATATGATTTAGACACTGCGATGAACAATGTTCGTAATGCATGTAGTGGAATAAATTCCAAGATGGATCATCTGAAATTGATGGCGGGGATAAACACTGGTATCGGTGCGGTTGGAACTGTGACTGGTGCGGTGGCACTTGGAACCGGTATTGCCAAGGCACAAAAAGATAAAGAAATTGAAGATTTGATGGTGCAAATTGCTAAAAAGTTAAAGGGTGCCAAAGAATCTTCTGAACAAGACAAGGCTGATTTAATCGCTGATTTCAGCAAAAATTGGGCAGAGTGGTCAAAAGAAAATTCAGAGGAAGCACAAAAAATCAATAAATTAACTGAAGAGTCCAAAACTCTTGGTAATGTTCGTACAGGAATGTTGGCAGCGAATACAGCAACCAGTATTGCTGGCGCTGTGATATCCAGCCAAAACAAAGCGAACGGCAGTATCAAAGAGGCGATTGAAAACTGTATCTCTGCCACAGATGATTTGCGTGAAAGTATGATGCAAGCACGTCTTGATGGACATGATACAACAGATGCGAAACGCATAGTTGATGCGTGCACAGAATATAAATTTGCGGATTTATCAAAGATAAATAAATTGGCAACAGGATCGACAGTGACTTCCAGTATAGGTGCAGTCGCTGGCGGAATTGGAACAATAACCAGTGCGGTGGCAAATACAGATAAGACACGTAACGACAATAGTAAGGCAGGGCAAGATAAAGAAAAAAATTTGAATACAGCATCGAACGTATTGTCAGGTGTGACGACAGCGACATCAGCGGTATCGACAGTATTAAACGGTGTTCAGATAGCAACAATAAAGAAAGTGGTATCAATATCTGAAAGATGTGAAGAGGAGTTACAATAATGAAAAAGATTTCAAGATTATTCCCTTTGATTTTGTGTACAGTTTCTGTGCATGCAGCGCCACAATGGTCGTGTCCTAGATGTACAGTGGATCAGATAAAACCTATATTTGAGAAGTATGCCACAGGTGATGCGCTTATAAAAATGCTGAACACATTTGATAGAAATTTAAATAACGGTATTTTGAATGCGCGTGGTTTTGCCAGAACTTGTCATGCGGCGGGTCTTAAAGGTAGTGTAGGGACAGAGGGTTATAAAAAGTGTGAGTCATTTGTGCTGGAAATGGCGAATTTAGCTACGCCATTGAAAACTAAAGCGGGCACGTCTTCGGCAAAGATGTCTGAATGTGAAGCAAGCGTCAGGGCCGACCTTATTGACAAGGAAACTGGTGCAGTCAGTGCAGGTAGCATAGTAGATGCTCTGAAAAAGAATTGTGGGTTTGATGATACCGATTCTTATTTGTTCAAGGGTGTGAGAGTATCTGGTGGCCAGGCTATGTCTTTGGCTGGATTGTTGGGACGCAAACAATGCAGGGTAGATCAATTACATGGTATTTTGGTTTGTGAAGATAAGTATGCTTATATATTTGATGGGTTGGATAATAATGACAAATTGACAACTGAACGCGCAAACAATATCGCAAAAGGCGTTTGTGCTGTTGATGTAAAAACATCGGCTAACAACAGGGATATGATGTCTTTTGATGACAGTATAAAGGGTTGCCCAACTCCGCAAGTTGTTGCAAATTGTCAAGAATTCCAGAAACAATTACAAAGAATTAATCCTTCGTTAGTTGCTAAAGAACAAAAAGAGTATTCACAGAATTATTGTGTGGTAAGTGTTAAGAAGCAACAAGCAAAAAGTGTGACACAGATTGATTTTGAAGATGGTGTGGAAATTGTTGCAAATTGTAAACCAAAGGAAATAAATACAAATGTTTTTGCCGGTTCCAGTGTAACACCAATGCAGGCGATTGCGATGGCAAATAGATATTTGTTGAAACAATGCCATAAATATCAATGTGGTGAATGGCCAGAGGGAAATGGTGTAAAATGTGGTGCCCATGAATTCCGGTTTAGCAGTATTAACAACTCGAATCAAGGGAAAGTGTCGAATCACAGTATATCAAAAGTATTTTGTGAAATATATGGCGGTTCTTACACTAGTATGACTGATGATTATGGTTTATGTGGCGTGTCTTCATCTGTGTGTTCTGGGGGCTTGAGGGCTGATGTTCAAGGGATAGTCAATAATTCAATAGCAGTTAATTATGAGGCGGGGCAATGTGTGTTAAGTTGGGGGCCAAGACCAAATTGGGCAAACGTTGATCAGTCATTTGGGGATGGTGATGTCTTTGATCCAGATTCTTGGATGTCTAAACCAGATGATGAAAATAATATGCAATCTGTGATGGAAATTCAAGAGCCGAAGAATGGCAGATTGGCAGACCAGGTACCAGTAAAGAAACCTGCGCAGACACCTGCAAAAGTAGAAGCTCCAAAACCTGCTGAGACCGCACCAAAGGCTGAAGACAAAAAGCTAGATGTAAATAAGGGGGCAACGCAGAAGGAAGCTTTTAAACCTGCAGGCAATACTTCTGGCAGCACAAAAGCAGAACTAGCGAAAAAGATTGAAAAAATCGTTGTTGGTTTGTTACCAAATGATAACTGGTGTGAGAATGCTGGTGAGTCTTGTGGATTTCAAGCAAACTTTGTAAATACAACAGAAGGTCAGAGTGCAGTTGGGCGACTGAAACAAGATTTGAGTGGCGTTGGCTGTAGATTGAGTACGGAGCAAAATGGATGCGAAAAAGAACAAAATAAAGAATGTTGGGTGCTTGCGTGGCAGTGTCCAGACAATATGAAAGTTTCTGGTACGGTTTATATGCGGAAAAACGATCAACCAGTACAAAAAACAGAAAAGGTTAGACTGACAAATGATCCATGTGATGGCCTTGATGAAAGCACTATGCAAACGTTATGTGACAAATATAATAACACACTGAAACAGGTGCCTATGCAAAGGGGGACTACTTATAGTTTAGAGAGTAGTGCGTATGGGAAATGTTATAAAAAATATGGGTATGAGCTTGATTTAGCTGGGTGTAGAAAAAAGAAGTGATTATACATTATATAAAAACAAACCGCCCAAACGGGCGGTTGTTTTTTATTGTGTTAATTATTAATGACCATTGACATACAATATGCTTTGAACCATAGCAACTTTTTTGTTGTTTGCTTTGTCCAAAGATGCTTCTTTGCCTGCTTCGAATATCGGCATCAATGCATCAGGTTCATGATCACCATGGCAACCACACATCACATCTTGACCAAAGTTCTGTGCGCGACAAAAACGACGGTCTGGTGCACAATGTTCGCGTTTGAATCTGAAATCTTCTATGTAACCGCTTTCAGCTTCGCATACTACATATGATTCGCCATTGTGAACTAAACGTCTTTCACCGTTTTTAGTTTCTGTATCGTAAACGAATTTTGCTTCGTATGAACTGCCTTCGCACAACGAGTCAAAATATGCTTTATCAAGTTTAGCAACAGTTTGTGCAAGTTGTTTAGATTTTGCAGGAGTCAAATTTTTCGCATCTTTGATATATCTATCGATATAACCTTCGTATCTTTGATACAAATATGGACTCTTTTGGAATTGGTTTTCCAATTCTAAGTCTTGAATCGCCTGTGGAACCAATTTGTCTTCGTTGTTTTTTGCCATCAATTTTTTAACTTCTGGAAATACATCCAATGTTAATGCGACAAAAGCAACGACCAAAGCGATGTTTTTAAGAGTGTTGACTGTTTTTTCTTTCATATCTTTTTCCTTTTTGTTTGTTTTTTTTGTTACCCGGAACATTTTATTCCTTCGTCAGGAGTAAATATAGCACAGAAAATACAATTGTCAAGTGTTAGGTTGGTTTTTTTTTATTGTATCTTAAAACCAGCCTTTTTTATCTGATTTGATTCCAGCGAATTCGTTTAAGGCTTTCTTTTGCTTTTCTGTCAATTTCTTTGGAATCACAATCCCGATTTCTATGTACAAATCACCAAAGCCGCCGCGACCATTTGGCATACCGTGTGAACGGATTCTTAATCTTTCGCCAACCTGGGTTCCAGATGGTATTTTCACCGATAATTTTTTATCGTCTATGGTTTCAATTTCTATTTCACCACCCATTGCCAATGTTGGAAAGTCTATATCCATATGCATTAACAAATCGTCACCCACGCGTTCAAATTTTTTATCTGGCTTGATACGTATATCCAAATAGAAATCGCCAGCGCGGCCACCGTTCGGGCCCGCTTCGCCCATGCCAGCCATACGTAATCTGGCACCATCTTGGATACCTGCGGGGATTTTTACATCCAATGTTCTTTGTTTGTTGACTGTTCCAGTTCCACCGCATGCAGTGCATTTTTTATCAATCTTGCGACCCAATCCATTGCAGTCTGGACATGGTGTTTCAACCGCGAAAAAGCCCTGACGTGCGTGGACATAACCGCTGCCACCACAGGTTGAACATTTTGGGGCAGGTTTGCCGTCTGCAGTGCCGTTGCCGTCGCATTTTTCACATTTAACAGCGCTTGAAAATTTTACTGTGTGCGTTGTGCCGAAAAAGGCATCTTTCAGAGATATTACGACTTCATCTAACAAATCGCGTCCGCTGGGTTGTTTTGTCGCGCCACGACCAGATTCACCAAAGCCACCACCAAAACCAAAACCGCGCATGGCCTCACGTAAAATGTCTTCCATTCCGCCCATGCCTTCGCCACCACCCATATTAAAGTGAAATGCGCCATTGCCAAACGGATTGCCACCAAAACCGTTGCCTGCGCTGGCACCATTGCCACCTGCAAACGCAGCATCGCCAAATCTGTCGTATGCAGCGCGTTTTTGTGGGTCTTTCAATATATCAAAAGCGTTGTTGACTTCCTTGAACTTTTCTTCGGCAGATTTGTCGCCTGGGTTTTTATCGGGGTGATATTTCATAACCAATTTGTGATAGGCTTTTTTTATGTCTGCATCACTGGCATCTTTGGCGACGCCCAATACTTCATATGGATTTTTGTTCATTTTGGTACCTGTTTAATTCTTTTTGTATGAAATATATAGGTTATTTATAATAAAAATCAAGTGTATTGGTGTACTATTTTTGCTGTTTTTTATCGCTTGCACCAATGTTAAAAATGTTCTAATAATATTATGATAAAAAATGGGAAAAGTGATGAATAAATACGATGCATCAGATATTCAAGTTCTGGAAGGGTTAGAGCCTGTACGTCTGCGCCCTGGTATGTATATTGGTGGTACAGATGAAAAGGCCTGGCACCATTTGCCAGTTGAAATTATGGATAATTCTATTGACGAAGCAGTTGCTGGCTTTGCCAAGAAAATCGTTGTCAATTTAATAGATTCCAAGACCATAGAAATCACAGATGATGGTCGTGGAATCCCGGTTGATGAACATCCAAAATATCCGGGTAAGTCTGCGTTAGAGGTTATTTTAACAACTTTGCATTCAGGTGGAAAGTTTAACAATAATGTGTACAAGACCAGTGGTGGTTTGCATGGTGTAGGCAGTGCTGTGGTTAATGCGCTGTCGTCTGAAATGATTGTGACGATTTCCAGGGATGGTTATGAATGGCATCAGACTTTTTCGCGTGGAAAAACTACGTCGCCAATTCAGCGCGGTAATGCGACCAAGGCACATGGAACAAAAATCAGATTTACATTGGATGATGACATATTTGGCGAATCTGCTGTGTTCAAGCCGATTAAGATTTACCGTATGGCGCGCGCTAAATCATTTTTATCACGCGGGGTCAAAATTGAATGGCATTGTAATCCAGCGCTTTTGACCGAAGATATGAATATACCTGCGGATAAAGAATTTTATTATCCAAATGGGGTTGCAGATTTTGTTGCAGAAAAAACAGATTCTAAACCGCGTATTTTGCCAAAGATTTTTAGTGGTTCGGTCGATTTTCCTGATGACTGTGGTCGTGTGGAATGGGCTTTGACTGTATTGACTGATGAAAATGGTGCCGCGTCTGACGATGGATTTTTTGCTTCATATTGCAATACAATTGCAACTGTGGATGGTGGCACGCATGAGGCTGGGTTTAAGGCGGCGATTACCAAGGGCTTGAAAGCATACGGTGAAAAAGTAAATAACAAGGCTGCGGCTACAATAATTGGCGAAGATGTTTTTGATTCTGTGGCGGCGATTGTTTCTGTGTTCTATAAAACACCGCAATTTTTAGGTCAGACCAAAGAAAAACTTTCCAATCCAGAAATTGCACGTTATACAGAAAATGCTTTGCGCGACCCTTGGGAAATGTTTTTGGCGTCTGATCCAAAAACCGCAAATGCATTATTAGATTTTGTTATAAATTTGGCAAATGCGCGTATTAAAACAAAGCAAGTCAAAGATGTTGCGCGTAAAACCCCGACCAAACGAATTCGTATGCCGTCTAAATTGGCAGATTGTTCTAAACATGGTGTAGAGGGAACCGAGCTGTTTATTGTAGAGGGGGAATCTGCAGGCGGAACCGCAAAACAGGCACGCGATAGGGCGACCCAGGCGATTATGCCTTTGCGTGGTAAAGTTTTAAATGTATTGTCTAATTCTGATGAAAGATTTAGTGCCAACAAAGAATTAAATGACTTGATTGATATTATTGGTGCAGGAACTGCGAAAGATTGGGACGATTCGAAGTTAAGATATGAAAAAATAATTATAATGACTGATGCTGATGTTGACGGTAGTCACATTGCGTCGTTATTAATGGCATTTTTCTATCAATATATGCCCCAGTTGATTTATGATGGACATTTGTATTTATCTTGTCCACCTTTGTATAAATTGACTTGTGGAACCGAATCGATTTATGTTGATTCTGATGAAGAATTGGAAGAATTAAAGAACGGCAAATATAAAAATAAACGTGTTGAAATATCGCGATTCAAAGGGCTTGGCGAAATGATGCCAAATCAGTTGAAAGAAACAACTATGTCGCCAAAAACACGTCGCTTGATTCGTGTTGATTTACCACCAAAGACCGAAGAAGGTTTGGAAGATACCGAAAAAACAAAAACTTTGGTTTATGATTTAATGGGCAAAAAACCAGAATTTCGATTTAAGTTTATTACTGAACACGCCCAGTTTGTAAAAGATTTGTTTGTATAATGAATTTTATAAACAAAAGAAAATCCGCTGTATAGCGGATTTTCTTTAACGACGTATTTGTCCTTTAATATGTATACCTAGGTTTTTCCATTTTTGTATTTCTTCAGCCCTGGCAAGTATTTTCATTGTTTCTAAATATTTGTTTTGTGTTGCCAGCATCAACGGTGTTAATTTCTTATCATTCTGGTGATTAACGTTTGCACCAGCCCTGATGAGCGCTCTTGCTGTTTCCAATGCACCGTGTTTAGCAGCTATACACAAGGCGGTATCTCCATTTTGGGTTTCTGCATCGATATCGTTACCTTCTTTTTTGTATTTAGCAATATATGCTTGCATTTCTTGTTCTGTATTCAAGAAATGAAGATTACTATAAAGCTGTTCTGCTTTAAGTGAGTTATTGTATATCTCGGCAAATTTGTTGTATAACATTTCTAGCATATCTTGGTTTGCGTTTGAGATAAGTTTATTATATTCCGCCTCATAATAATGTGATCTGCAGTTTTTACTAATTGCAATCAAATGCTTGCGAATAGGTTCTTTAGTTGCGACAGTGTATTTGTCATCGAATTCATTATACATAACTATAACTTCTTTCAAGGTTTTACCTTGTAATGCTTGTTTCAAGAATTCTTGTGTCATTTCGTTTGACATATTTAGTCCTTTTTATTTGTGCAAATTGCACTTTTGTTGTTTTGATTACTAATCAATATAGACTAAAATAATCAAATGTCAAGTTTTTTGTTGGAATATAAACAAAAGAAAATCCGCTGTATAGCGGATTTTTTAATTGTTGTTGTCGTTTATTTTATTTTCTTTAATTTTTGTGCAAATGTAAATGTATATTGTGTTGCGCTCCATAAAGATGCCACCAACGCAAACCATAAACAGAATACACCAACCTGGGGCAATATGCTGATCAAATAAAATACTATGCGACTGTCTGTTGTTGGGGTTATAGATGAAAATACTGCAAAGAACAACAAAAATGCTGCGATAGCAATCATTTGAATCGTTGTTTTAATTTTGCCCATTGAAAAGCGTGCCTTTGGGACCGGCATTTCGATTTTCTGGGTGCCCAAAAATTCACGTAATCCGCTGATATACAATTCACGTGCAATCATTATTATAATTGGAATCACAACTGTCCATGTTGGCGCAATCAATGCCAACATAATAAATGTATTGCATACCAACAATTTATCACCAATGTGATCCAAAACACCGCCCAATTTAGAACAGCAATTATGTTTGCGTGCCAGATATCCATCAAACCAATCTGATATTGCGCCCAAGACATATAATGCAAACGATATCCAATACCAACGCATCATAATTGTTGGTATAATCAAAAATGCAACCATTATGCGAAATGATGATAAAAAGTTAACAAATGCTTTCATATTATTTTTCTCCTTTGGTAATGGTTATTATTATAGCATATCGGAATGGAAATAGGCATATATTTTTTCTGCTGCACTTTTCCCAAGCCCAGATACGCGCGATAAAGATTTCAGGTCTGCGTCCATAATTGCATGCACAGAACCAAAATGCTGTAATAATTGTTTTTTGCGTGTTGGGCCAATTCCTTCGATTTCATCCAGACAACTGGCTGTCAGTTGTTTTGCGCGAACAGAACGATGATATGTTATAACAAATCTGTGTGCTTCATCACGAACTGTGCGCAACATTAAAAATAATTTGGAATCTTTTGCCAGTTCATGATTTTCAGAACCGTCTGGCATAATAAAATGTTCGTCACCATTACGGACAACACCTTTGGTCACACCCAATACAGGTATTTTTCCATTTGCGACTTTGTTTGCGATATCCCATTGTGCAGGGCCGCCATCAACAATTATTAAATCAAGTTTTGGACCGTCCTGAATTGCACGACCAACAAATTCTTCCATCATTGCAATATCGTTTCCAGCACGTGCAGAATCACGTAATTTGAAATGACGATAAGATGATTTTATAAATCCATCATGACCAAAGGCTATCATCGCGCCAACAGAATTTTTACCAAATAAATGTGAATTATCAAAAACACCGACGCAATCCAGTTTTAATCCCAACCAATTTTCAAGTTCTTTGACATTACTGTCCCATTGTAAATTGGGTGTGTACAGCGTATTCTGTCGTATACCGCGATTTGTAGTTGTGGTTAATGCTGTGATTTTATCACGCACGATTGCAGCATTTTCGTAATCCATTTTGTCTGAAAATATTTTCATTTGTTTGGTTAAGTCTGCAATTATAGGTTCGCTGTCCCCAGTTAAGATTCTGCGTGCCAGTTGAACATTTTTATCATAATCATGTTGTGGCAAACAGCAAGGTGCACTGCATCTGCCGATTTGATAAAGCAGACATGGACGTGCACGATTTTTCATAAATGTATCGGTGCAAGTTCGCAACTGGCAGACGCGTTGCAAAGTTTTTATTGTATCGTTCAATGCGTATACAGATGGATATGGACCATAAACATCTTTGCGTTGTGATATTTTACCACGAAATTTCAGCAACCTTGGGTATTCATGTTTGGTTAATGCCAGCATTGGATACATTTTTCCATCTGTCATCATGATATTGTATTTTGGTTTCAATGTTTTTATTAACTTTTGTTCCAAAATCAATGCGTCTGTTTCGGTTCTTGTTATTTCCCATTCTACTTTTCTGACCAAAGAGCGCATAATTTGCTTGTGCGTTTCAAGTTTAGAAACATCAATATATTGACGCAGACGATGCAGAATATTTTTTGCCTTGCCGACATACAACAGGTTGCCGTCCCCATCGTACATTTTATAGATTCCTGGGGACATTGGCGCATTTTCAATTAAATCTCTGAATTGAATTTTCATAATAGATATGATACAATAGAAATTGTAAAAATCAAATAGAGGTGTGATAATGAGACAAGAATCTGGACGTTCAATGATTGAAATGATTGGTGTGTTGGCTATAATGGCTATTATAACAGCGGGTGCTTTTGCACTGATTTCTACGGCGTTTCATACACAAAAACGTGCCCGTGTGACAGACGATGTTGCAAATATTGTGACAGGTGTACGCAGTTTATTGGGTGAATATGATGACTTTTCTAATATAGACAATTCCACTATTTTTGGTGCCATTGCGGTCAGTAATAAAAACCCGTATGGTGGGACATACGAATTGGCTGTCGATGCGTCAAATGCACGCAGATTTGTCGTAAGCATAAATGGCTTGTCCAAATCTGATTGTGAAGGTTTGGTTATGAAAGCATGGACTGATTCAATCGGATACGAAGAATCAAATCACAAAGAGAGTGGTGCAACAGGTAAGTGTGTGGACGGCAACAAAAATGTTGTGTCTATTACATATGGCGAATAGTTTATGGCAGAGTTTATAAAGATTTCCGAAGTTGAAGATGGAACACGTTTGTTGCGTTGGTTTTTAAGGCATTATCCTGGTATGCCTCAGCGAGAGTTCTATAAACTTTGTCGTGGTGGGCAAATAAGAATCAATTCTTCGCGGTGCAAAGGTATGGAGATTTTAACCGCTGGTGACATGGTTCGTATTCCACCAACATTGCAATCTTTTCAGAAAGTTGCATCAAAGACTGAAACTGGTGAAAAGTATTCTTTGTCTGATTTGGAAAAATTAAGAAAATGTATTATTCACAATGATTCTGATATTGTCGTGTTTAACAAGCCTGCTGGTTTGGCAGTGCAGGGTGGTACAGGAATAAAAAAGTCTATTGATAAAATGGTTGCAGCTTTGTTCCCATACGATAAAACTTCATTAGTTCATCGTTTAGACAGAGAAACTAGCGGTTTGTTGGTTGTCGCAAAAAATCAAAAGGCTGCCCAAGAATTAGCCAAGCAATTTCAGAGCAAAGTTGCGCATAAAGAATATTTGGCTTTATTACAGGGAACCGTTGCAAACAAGTCTGGGGTGATTGATAATTATGTTATCAAAGGACACGTGTTCACTGATTCTGCGTCTGCGCCAAAGGATTCACATCCACAACGCGCTATTACAGAATACAAAGTATTAGGTGAAGCCTCAGGCTTGTTGTCTTGGGTTTTGTTTTCACCAAAGACTGGTCGTACGCACCAATTAAGGTTGCATAGTGCGTATTCTTTGCATGCACCGATTGTTGGTGATGATTTGTATGGTATTACGCGGGGAAATCTGGGGGGGGCGCTGGGTGCTTTGTTGAAAACGCAAAAATTATTTTTATTTGCATACAAGATAACTTTCAGGCATCCTGGAACAGGAAAGATAATTACATTACAGGCTCAATTACCAGATTTTATGCAATCTGTGGTTAAGTTTCTGGAATTCAAAATGCCATAGGTGAAACAGAATATGTTTTTGTACTTTTTTTATAAACGGTATCTTTGGTTGTTGCGTGCAATATTCCTGGGGTTGATGGGGCTTGGGGTTGCGTTTGGTATCGCTTTGTCCCAGGTCAATCTTGAAACTTTGCGTGGGAATATTCTATCTGTACTGCGTGACGCAACGAATATGCCTGTGGAAATTGATGGTAAAATATCTTGGAAGTTTTCTCTGCGTCCCCAGATAGAATTAAATAATGTGCGTATTCCAAATGCAGATTGGGCAAAGCAAAAAAATTTATTTTCAGCAAACAAAATAGATGTGCGTTTGGATTTGATTTCTTTGTTCAGTTCTAAACCCGCACTTAGATATATTCGTGTGCATGATGCCAAGATAGCATTGGAAAAAAATGATACTGGCGAAGATTCTGTTGTGTATATTAAACCACAAACATCAGAGAATCAGCCGGATACAACGCAAAGCGGTATAAAAAAATATCCAGCAGATCCATTGCCGTTTGGCGGATTATCTGTACAAAATATATCTGCGAACATATATGGTGATAAATATGCGTTCAAAAGTTTTAGTATCAGAAATCATACAAATCGTTCTGACATAGAATATTCTGGGTGGATAAATCCAGGTAATATGAATGTGCCTTTTGTTGTCAAGTTTTCTGAATATAATGCTGAAAGAAAAATATATCCATTACAGATTGCGTTTTCAACAGGGGCGGAAGCTTTGATAGCTGATGTTGCATTAGAAGGGACCAGCAAGATGCCCATAGATTTTATTGTGCGTGGTGATATTTTAGATATCAGACAGACTGGCAAATGGTTTAATTTTGATATATTAAGTCTACCAAAACTGAAAGTAAATATTGTCGGTGGATTTGATCACAAAAAAGTGTCGTTCAGAAAATCGTCTGTCACAGTTGGTGATTCTGTATTGAGTTTTTCTGGGTCATATGATTGGTCTAAAAATGTGCCTGTGATTGATGCCAAAGTTTCATCAAATTACATTGATATATATAAATCTTTTCCAGAATGGTTTGGCGCAGGCCAGCAGTGGATACATCCAAAACGTGAATTAAATGTTTTTCATGATATGCCTTTGTTTGGAAAATATTTGTATGGTGTGAAAGCAAACGTTGAAATAAATCTGAAAAAGTTTATTCCATATCGTTCGTTGGCTTTGTCTGATTTTACTATCAAGGCAAATGTTGCAAATCATAAATTGCGTGCAGATGCAAATCTGAAAATGGCATCCGGAGACATGCTGGTTGGGTTGGATGCTGATATAGACGAAAATGGGGTTTACACAGTAAAGGCTGCAGCAGATTGTGAACATTTGTATATTGGTGAGATTCTGAAACAGGTGCACATTTACAAGATTATTTCTGGATTACCTGTGAATATTGATTTTTATTTACAGGCGCGTGGTGCAGATATGTCGCAGATAATGCAAACGGTGACAGGACCTGTGATGTTGTATTCTGTGGACAAGGGGTATGCACATGCTGATTTAGTTGAATATATGTATGGCGGTGATTTCTTGACCAGTTTGCGTCATAATGTGGAAGATTTATTTAGTGGCGATAAAAAACGCGATATGATTGAAATAGGTGGTGCGGTTGCTAATCTTAAATTGCGTGATGGTTTAATAGAAACTAAAAATGGGGTGGCAGTTGAAACACGTGTTGTAAATATGCGCTTGGTCGGTGCTTTGGATTTAGGCAAAGAAGTAATTCAAATGTCTTTGGCGTCTGTACCTGTGCGTGGGCTGAAATTGTCTTTGTCGGGCAATTTGGTAAACGCTTTGCAGATTACGGGTAATCTGGCAGAACCTGATTTCAAGATTAGTGGTGGCGCATTGGTTGGCAAAGTTGGGTCTGCAGTTGGTTTGGGATTGTTGCTGGCGCCATTGACAGGTGGTTTAAGTATTGCAGGCGGTTTTGTTGCAGGATTATTGGCGGGCGATTTATTGGAAAATTGGTTGGCAGATGATCATCCATGTAAAACCGCAAAGAAGAAAGGTGCACCGTTGAAAAAAGACGATCCAGAATGGTTTAAGGTGTCTGTATTTGATTTAGTTAGCAAAATGTTGAACAGGTAAAAAACACCGCCCGATTGGGCGATGTGTTTTATCTATATTATCTAGCGACTGTGTCTGTTAAAGGATTCAATAAGACGTTGAGCTCTTTCCTTATTTTGTTTAAGTTGTGCAATATGGCTTTTAGCATCCCTCTTAAATTGTTTGCGTTGTGCAATACGAGATTGTATTCTTCTATTCAGGTCAAGGCGTGTAACACGAATTTGAACATCTACATTGTTTTTGTTTGGTTGTATAACACGCATAATTTGTTTAAGTCGCATAACACGAATTTGACTACGTCTCAGCTTCAGCTTGGATTGTTCAATGCGGGATTGAACATTTTCCCTCATTGTATCTATAAGTACGTAAGCGGTTATTCCCGGGATAAAAGCGGGAAGAGTCAATACAAAAAATGCCACGCTTCCTTGGTAACAATGTTTTATGATTGCTTCAGCCGCACCGGCTATACCACATCCAAGCCAAAATAAAGTAAATAAGATAAAAAATACCTGTGGAACGACTTCGTCTTCAATAAACTTAACATATTTAGCTTTTTTAAGCATATCGCGTAATTGAGCTTTGGTAACTTGCATTTTGTTTTTGTTTGTCATTTTTCTTCTTTTTGTTACTTTGTTGGGTGTAGTATAATACAAAAAAACAAGACGTCAAGTTTTTTTTTGGGGGGGGGGCAAAAACAGGATAATATAGTTGTAAACGTTATTTGCTCTTGCACCGAATCGGTGTTTTTTGATAAACTGCCATTGAATAATAAGAAAGATAAAAAAAGAACAGGAGAAATATTATGGAATTTTCAGTGTTTCGTCAGGTTTTAATTCGTGCGCTGGGGCACATGCAGTCTATTGTTGAAAAGCGTGCAACTTTGCCGATTTTGATGAATGTAAAGATAGAGGTTTCAGACGATTTAATTTTGTCTGCAACAAATGTTGATTTGGAATTGGTCGAACATGTGGCTGCCGATATTACTTTGTCTGGTAAAACAACTGTGCCAGTTCAGATGTTGTATGACATTGTTCGTAAATTGCCTGATGATGCAGAAATCAGTTTCAAGCAATCTGGTGATCAATTGGTCGTGTCCAGCGGTCGTGCTGTTTTCCATTTGCCAACTTTGCCGGCAGAAAACTTCCCAGCAATGGCAGGTGGCAATTTAAGTACTAAATTCCAAATGACAACTGGTGATTTGGCACATTTGATAAACCAGACCAAGTTTGCAATTCCAACAGATGATGTTCGTTATCATTTGGGGGGTATATATTTCCATATATCCGAAGATACTGGTAAATTGACTGCTGTTGCAACTGATGCCCAGCGTATGGCTTTGTGTGCTATGAAAGCGCCAAGTGGTAGCAATGGTATGCCATCTGTGATTTTGCCAAGACGTGTTATTGGTGAATTATCTAAATTGTTGGAAGACGCAACAGTAGATGATGTTATGATTGAATTATCTGATACCAAGGCACGTTTTACAATTGGTTCTGCTATATTGACCAGCAAATTGGTTGATGCCCAATATCCAAATTATCGCGTTGTTATTCCAAAGGGCAACGATAAGATTGCGATTTTGGACAGAAAGCAATTTATAAACGCTGTGGATTTGGTTTCTGTGGCCAGTGTGGACAAGACTAAATCTGTTCAGTTGTCATTTTCTATGAATAAATTGGTTATAAATGCGTCCAGTCCTGATGCTGGAACCGCAACCCAGGAATTAGATATAGAATATAATGGTGATGCGACATTTACTATCAATTTCAATGTGAAATTCTTGTTAGATGTTGCAGGTCAGGTCGAAGGGGATAAGTTCCAGATGGAAATGCAGGAATCTTTGTCGCCAACCATTATCAAATCTACTGATAAAAACACAGACGCTTTGTTTGTATTGATGCCAATGCGGATGTAATTTTTAGATTGAAAATAAAAAACCGTCAAAACGACGGTTTTTTTATGCTTGGTGGTTGAAAATAATTTTTTTTGGTGCTATTTTATAAGACGTTAAATGTGAAACATCAAAAACAAAGGGTAAAAATATGGCTTCTTTTATTGCAAATGATATGCGTGTGGGTTGGGTAATTTCCCATAATGGAAAACGTTATTCTGTGACCTCAATTACCAAGGTAAAACCTGGCAAAGGTGGCGCTTTTGTTCAGGCGGACTTGCGTGACATTGATTCAGGAAACAAAGGTGGCGATCGCTGGCGCGCTGAAGACAAGGTTGAAAAATTGATGGTTGAAGATATCGACTGTCAATATTTGTATTCTGACGGGACAGATGCGTTCTTTATGAATCTGTCAGATTATGAACAATTCACAATGCCAAATGAATCTTTGGGTGAACAAATGAAATTCTTGGCACCTGAAATGGTGGTCAAAGCCAATTTTGTCGAAGGTCATCCAGTATCTATCACTTTGCCAAAAACTGTTATCGCAACTGTGGAAGAAACAGAACCTGCGTTAAAAGGTCAAACAGCAACAGGTAGTGGCGGAAAACCTGCGATTTTGGATAATGGTGTTCGTGTTCAGGTTCCTGTATTTATTGAACAAGGTGAAAAGATTGTCGTAAATACAGAAACATTAGAATATGTCGAACGCGCAAAATAAATGAAAACGGTGCATCTGCTTGTTGGCACCGCGTTCATGTAACATTTGTACACTTCACTTGGTGACAACGGCGCATCTGCGCCGTTTTTGTTTATTTATAAAAAATAAGATATCTATATTATTCTAATTTATTTTAAAAAAGATGGGGCGCAGGTGCGCCGTTTTTTTATGCTTTGTTTGTCGAACTCATAATGTTTTTTATTTCATCAATGCATTGTTTTGTCATCTTGTACATTGCAAAATCTAGGTATTGACGTGGGTTCGTTATGTTTTTATTTTTGTAAAATTGTTCGCGTATGCCGGCTGTGAATGCCAGACGTAAATCGCTGTCTACATTGATTTTGGTTATATGCATGGAAATTGCGCGTTTCAATTGGGATGCGTTTATTCCGCGTGCATTATTCAGTTTTCCGCCAAACTTGTTTATGTCGTTTATATATTTTTGTGGGATGCTGGATGCGCCATGCAGGACAAGTGGTGTATTCGGTATGTTGTGTGCGATTTTTTGCAAAATATCGAATCGCAATTTGTCGCTATCTGATTTTCTTTTGTACAAGCCATGTGATGTTCCAACAGCGATTGCTAAAGAGTCTGTATTTGTTCGTTTCGCAAAGTTGGCAACTATATTTGGGTCAGTATACAAATGCGAATCGGCATAGGTTAATTCGTCTTCGATTCCAGCCAATACGCCAAGTTCGGTTTCCACAGATACATCGTATTTGTGCGCATAATCTGCGATTTTTTTAGAAATTTTTATGTTTTCAGATAACGGTAAAGCACTGCCGTCGAACATAACAGATGAAAAACCAATATCAATCGCATGCTTGCAGGAATCAAAACTATGTCCATGATCCAAATGCAGTGCAACCTGATTTTTTTTGTATTTTGCGCCACGAATCATGCCCATCAAAATATCATCGCCCATGTATTGTAGCGCAGATTCTGATACAGCCAAAATAATTGGGCTGTTTGTCTGTTCTGCGGCAGTCAGTATTGCTTTTAATGTTTCCATATTATAGAAATTAAATGCTGGAACCGCATATTTACCGCGTAAAGCGCGCATCAGCAGTTTTTTTGTGTTTGTTAAACCAAAATCAGAATAGTGCATATCGTATCCTTTTGGGCTTGTTGTCTGTATTATACCATAAAATTCAGGTATTTATGTGCTTTTTTTGTATAAGACCTTGACAATCGGGATATTTATGGAACAATTCCAGTAACGAATCGGAATTCGTGTGTAAAAACAAAGGAAATACAAATGAAAAAAGTAGTTCTGTCAGTATTAGGACTTGGATTATTGGCTGGATGTTCTGGCTATGATTACTATAAAACTGGTGTTCGTTATTATCAAGATGACGAAGATTGTATCTATTATTCACGCGAAAGCGGCAAGAAATTTGATTCAGATGTTCGTTCATTAAGAGATGGTAAACGTATCGTATACCGTAATACACGTTGCTCTGATTTGTACAAGAAAGATACATTTGGTTATGGTGAACGCGAAGACAGACGCGCAATCGTTCCTGTGTCTGTTGAAGAAAAGCCAGCGCCAAGTTGTGGTTGTTCAAAATGT
>DBXG01000018.1:39357-53765 GCA_002309215.1 Alphaproteobacteria bacterium UBA1218
GTTTTGAAGAACAAATATATTATTATGCCCGCATAATAATAGAACATTTTTGATTCCTTAATTTGTTTGGTTATGTTTGTGCCCCGAAAAATCATTTTCGGGGTATTTTTTTATTTGTCTATTTGTATTTTTTGTGATAGAATACATCAAAAGAAAGGAGTTTTTATATGAAAAAAATTATGAATAAAGTCAATTTTGCAATAATCGCAATGATGGTGTCTGTTCCTGCATTTGCTGCTGTGAATGAAAGTGCTATTTGTGGTTTGGTTAAAGAATTGAAAGGTGTTTTTCAGTTATTAAGAACTTTGGCGTTTATCGGCGCTGCGTTTTATATTGCAAGTTGGGCATGGGAGTTTATTTCTAAACCAGCCGATGCGAAAATTGAAAAGCTTAAAGAAAAAGGGCAGGGGTTGCTGATTGGTTTTATTTTGCTATTCTCGGTTGGTGTTTTGTTGTCGGTTTTGGTAAGTGCTTCTGGTGGAAAAATACTTGGTTGTATACCAGATGCTTTTTAATTAAAAATAAAAACCGTCCAAATGGACGGTTTTTTGTTAAAGTGAATTTGTATAATAATTTTTAAGCCAAAAATATTTGCGTTCCATATCTATTTGCTTTGGTTTTGCACTGAAATCAGTGTTTGATAAAAAGTCTTCTGGTTTTTGTTTGTATTTTTCAAATAAATGACGGGCAAATTGTGCACTTTCTTTGCTTTGTTGTTTGATTTCTGTAAAGTCTAATTCTGCATGCGGGTTCAATTGGAATATGATATCGCGAAACATATAATATACATATCGCCATTGGTCTGGATGTATATGGTCAATCGGGGAATGTTGTATATCGTATTTTTGTCTGAATTCGTTTACGTTTTTTACGTTCAGAAACTTTGCCCATATTATATTAAAAGCATTGTTTGCTGCTGCTTGGTTTTGATTCGTCACACGCAAAATTATTGCTGCCAATCTTTTTTTTGTGTTATCAATATCGTGATAATTGCGATATGTTTTTATGTCTTTTACTTTTTCATATAATTCAATGAAAGGTGTGTCAGGAAAAAGAAAATACGCCTGGGCAAACTCTGCACCATAATATTTTCCGCATAAATATTCACAAGCCAATCGAGTCAATTTTTGATTTTTGGCTTCGGTTGTTTCAACTATGTGTGTTGGTTTGTCGGTTTTATTTCCAAACGCAGGGACACCCTGGGTAATAGTTTTATGCAAGTTTTCAGAAAACGAATCCATAGGTACCAAGATTGATTTATCAAAAAACTTTGGATACGCCGATGCTAAATCAGACCATAACCAAAACTCTGGAGAATTTGATTCCTGTTTTTTGGTCGAGTTTAATATGTTGAATATTTCTTGATATTTTTGTAATTCGTAATCCGTAATCATGGGTTATCCTTTTTTGGATTCATCAACATTGGCCAATGAAAATAATACAGAAGAAATCAAAGATTGATATGGGACGTGTTGTGCGTCGGCTAATTCTTTGATTTTATCCAGAATGGGTTTAGGGATTCGCATATTGATAACACAATCTGATTTATTAAAAGCGCGATAAGCCGCATATTCGCGTAACAAAGATTCTATGTTCATAACGAATAATTGTTGCATTACATTTGGCATATACCAACCCCTATACATTAGTCTTTACAATTGACTATAACATTGTATTTACAATTGTCAATACATTTGTGTATATTGTTGTAATGGCGGAAATATGGACATTTGTGTTGATGAGTGTGTTGTCGCTTTTTTGTGGTTTTTATTTTTATGTTTGCGTGGTAGAATTGTTGCGGTATTATATTGTTGTAAAAGGAAAGGATTTTTATATGCGTAAGTTTTTATGTGCGATTATATTTTGTATTGCTGGTATATTCTCTGCCCATGCAGAATTACACGTCGATATCGTTGCTGGTGGAACTGAACCGATTTCAATTGCTGTCCAAAAATTTGAGTCGATTGGCAAGATTCCCCAAGAAACCATTAAAATGTTACGTGAAGTCGTTGAAAATGACTTAAAGCGGACAGGGTTATTCAGGATTGTCAACCATGATGCTTTTCCGCAATATGTTAAAATGAATGATATGCCAGATTTCAAAAGATGGGCTGCGATAAAAACTCAGGCATTGGTTCAGGCCAGTATAAAACCAGATGGTAAAGATAACTATAAATTAGAGTTTTATCTTTGGGATGTTAATGGCAAAGAACAAATAGAAGCGCAAAGTTTAATTGCGTCCAAGAAATCTGTTCGACGTTTGGCACATATTATGGCTGATACTATCTATGAACGTTTGACTGGCGAATTGGGATATTTTGATACGCAAATTGTATTTATTGCTGAATCAGGCCCAATGGATAATCGGGTTAAACGTATGGCTATAATGGATCAGGACGGATATGGTATGCGGTATTTGTCTGATAAAAAGACTTTTGTTATGTCGCCACATTTTTCACCTAATATGGCCACGATTGTATTTTTGTCTTATCGTAATGACGACCCAATGGTTTGGGCTTTGGATTTAGATACTGGCGATCAGACTAAATTAGGTAATTTTGGTGGTATGAATTTCGCACCGCGTTTTTCACCAGATGGAAATCATGTTGCATTGTCTTTGGTCAAAGATGGCATAACAAATATATATGAATATGATATGTTGAACAAAACTTTGCGTCAATTGACATTTGGGAACCATATTGATACCAGTCCGTCTTATTCCCCTGATGGTAAATATTTGGCGTTCAATTCAGATAGGTCTGGTTCACAACAGATTCATGTATTGGATTTGGTCAAAGGTACACAAAAACGTATTACTTTTGGGGCAGGGCGGTATGCAACACCGGCTTGGTCGCCAGACGGACAATTTATTGCTTTCACAAAAATTGCAGATGATACTTTTTATATTGGCATAATGAATCCCGAAGGTCGTCATGAAAAAATATTGGCGGGTGGTTGGTATATGGAAGCACCGTCTTGGGCGCCTGGGTCTCGTAGATTGGTTTATTATGAAACAGAACGTGCAGATAACGACCGAGATAGAATCAGTCATATTCGCAGCGTTGATATAACTGGGCGCAATGTATATGACATTGATTTGGCTGATGATATGAGTGGGACAGAGCCAACTTGGTCACCTAAATTGCCATAAGAATTAAGAATAATGAATAAAATATTGTGTTCGATTTTATTTTGTTTGTATTGCGGTGTTGCTTTGGCAACACCTGCGATGGTCACACGTATTGTTGATGGTGATACTTTCAAGGCGACTGTATTATTGGCAGACGGTATTGAAATTATGTCTGTGAGTGTGCGTTTAAGAAATGTAGATACCCCTGAATTACATGGCGAATGCGATTATGAAATTGTGCGTGCTGAAAAGGCAAAGCAGAGATTGTCTGAATTGATTCCTGTGGGGGCTGTGATTGAAATAACAAATGTTAAAAATGATAAATATCCCGGGCGTATTGATGCAAATGTCTTTGATGAACAAAATCGCGATGTTGGCTTGATTTTAATTCGTGAAAAATTGGGGCGCCCATATTCTGGTGGCAAACGTCGATCCTGGTGTGATTGATATTCAGCAGCTGTGACGATTGATAGCTTCCCGTATTTCTTCCACAGATGCAGATGATGGTAATTCGGGCTCAAAATATATGTTTGCTGTGCCAGATTTCATTTTGCCACGTTTTGGCCAATATAAACCTGTATCAACCCCCACAGGCATAATCGGCAACTTCAATTGACTTGCCAAAAATAACAACCCGTGTTTCAAAGGTATTTTTTGGTGTGGTGCAACACGCGTGCCTTCTGGGAAGATAACCAAAGTCATACCGTTCATAATGCGTTTTGTCACATTGTGTGCTAATAACTTCATATTTGTTCTGCCACGCTTACGATTTACCCCTAATAAGCCGATTCGCCAAAATGCCCAACCGTATATCGGAATCCAAAGTAATTCCCGTTTTATAATAAAAAATGCGTTTGGTATATGTGTCGTAAGAATTGCAACTTCTAATACAGACATATGTTTTGATGCCACGATTGCGCGTCCGTCCAGACGGGTGTTGACATTATGTTGAAAAGGAATACCGTTTTCCGTTATTGGTGGATAATGAATTTTATATTTTATTCCGCAAATAATGCGTGCCAATGCCAATACGCCCCATGCGTCAGCCAATACAAAAGCACGTTCCAGTTTTGTAGATACAAGCCCGATTAGCAATAACGGTGTCCAAGCAGTAAACCATATCAATAATAACAATTTGAATAAAACCGTTTTTATCATTACTTAACCTTCCTTTATTCCAAACAATGTAACGATATATTTTACATATTCAATAGCCCAACGTTTTACACGAAATGGTGTCGGCATACCAGATAACGAAGCAGGGCATGCAATGATATCTGTATCTGGCATTTCATTGTGTAATAAATATAGCGAGCGATTCATATGATCTTCGGTAGTGACGAGAACAATTCTGTCTAGTTTTCTTTGTTCAACAATGTTTTTTATTGCCAAGGCGTTTTGGTAAGTGGATTTAGATTTGGATTCTATCATCACGTGTTTTTTATTTGGAATAGCCGTAGCGCCAGCGCCAATAATATAAAGGTTGCCATATTTTAATGTTTCCAATTTTTTCAATGCGTATGGAATCCGACGTGAATCGCCAGTCAACACAAATATATTATCCTGTTCAAGTAAAGAACCGCATTTTGGTGGTGTGACAGATTTGAACACTATTCCGCCAATAACGAAACACAATAATAACAATAAAGACATAGGAATATATTTCATTATTTACCAGATAATATCTTAATAGTTGTCTTCTTGGTAATGTACACAGAAAACACAATTATTGCAACAGTTAATAAGAATAAAATCGTCCAAGATGTTCCGCTCAAAGACAAGGTTGCCAGCAAACCAACGCGTGCAGAACGTGCGGTTGCCAATATCAACATTAAAATAGGTGTCGCAACAATAAAACCAATCAAACATGCCAAAGCGCTGATTTTTGCAACAATGATTTGCATTTGTTTAGCGATGAATTTGTCTGTGGCACCAACTTGATTTAATATTTCCAATTCGTGTTTATGCAACATTGCGATATTTCTGGATATGTAAGATATACATATACCAATTGACACCAAAATCAATATTAAAACAAAAGAAGTTATCATTACCAATTTCCAACCAGCAGACATAGACGGTTTTAATGCGTTTGCATGTGTTAAAAACTTAGCTTTTGGGATAATTTGTTGTTTTAATACTTCCATGTCTTTTGCATTTTTTACATGTATCTCGAAAGTTTGTGGTAAATATTGGTTTAATTTTGCACCGCTGGAAACCCAAGGTTGCATTATGCGTTCCATTTCTGACTTGCTTATTTCATTGACAGATTCGATTTTATCAGCGTTAGATTCAAATATTTTTTTAATCGCACTTGTGTTATCAAGGTTTGTTATTTGTATTGTCGCATATTTATCCCATTGGTTATTCCATTTTGTGACACCGCCACCAATAGCCAAGGCAATACCAAAAGCCAACACAGACAAAAATGTCAATATTGATATGACAACAGTCATAAATATGGACTGTTCACGAACTAATGAAAAAACGAGTGTTTTTTGTTTCATTATGCGTCCCCAATATCTTCAAATTGTTTGGAAAGCTGTGAAAAATAATTTTGTGTCTGTTGTGGTTGTGGTCCTTTCCATTTTCTGGTTGTTTCAGATGTTGATGTGTTTTCATCACCGGTTTTAGAAAAGGCGACGTGGTGGTTTTCAATGGTTATTACAGGAAAACGATATGTTTCCATTAGTTTTCTGTTATGGGTTGCTAAAATAATCGTCGTCCCAAAAATTTTATTCATCTGGATAAACAATTCCATTAACCGCGAAGCGTTTTCATCGTCCAGGTTTCCAGTTGGTTCGTCCGCTAGTAAAATAGATGGCTGGACAATTATAGCACGTGCAACAGATACACGTTGTTGTTGCCCGCCACTCAATTCTTTTGGGTACACATCTGCAAATTTGCCAAGCCCGACCCATTCCGATGTTTTTGTCACCAGTTTTCGTATTTTATCATTTGGAAAACCACGAACGCGCAAAGGCAAAGCGACATTTTCAAACACAGTCATATGTGAAATCAAAGAATATTCTTGGAACACAATCGCCATTTTGTGTCGCAAAGCGGAAATATCATCGCGTGATAAAGAATCACATTCTTGGCCGAACAATTTAATTTGCCCCTTGGATGGTTTGTGTAGTTGATAAATTAAACGCAATAAAGTGGTTTTACCGGCGCCACTGGCCCCTGTTAAGAAATAAAAAGCACCGCTACTGACATTAAAAGAAACGTTCGACAAAACGTCATGACCGTTTTCATAATTTGCAGATACGTTTGCGAAAGATATTATTGTTTTGCCTTCCATAACAGGGTGTATCATAGTAGAATTTTTTGTATCTAGCAAGACTTTTATAAAATTAGCAATCACAACAAAAAACTTTTTGGAATACGGTTGATAATATGATATAATTCATCGTATAAAATAGTAATGTTTGGAGGGTTTTGTTATGAAAAAATATTTGTTTTTTGGCGTTTTTGCAATGTTTATGCCAAGTTTTGTGTTTGCTGGCACTAACGGTGGTTATTCTGTAATTACAAAATACGGTAATGAAACAAGTATAAATTATCGTCATAAATCCAATCCAAAAAAATGGTATGTCAGCGCACACGCTGATTTGTCTTTACTTAGTTGGAAGAATGAGTACACACATGGTTCTGATCATGATAGTGATAAGTTCAGTATGAAGCCTGTTATTGGTGCAGACATAGCGATTGGTACAGAGTTAGATAAAAATTGGCGCGCAGATTTGGAATTGGGTTATATCGGCAATTATTCTGAACAAGAAACAGAATATTATGACAATTATTATACCGAAAAAACAGATTTTAATTTGAGTACGGTATATGCAACATTAAATGGTTATTATGGTTTTGATTCTGGTATTTATATTGGTGCAGGGGCGGGTGCTGCTGTTGTAGAAATGTATCTGGAACATTCTGTATTATCCAAATCATCAAAGACAAATGTATCGCCTATGGGGGCTGTTATGTTGGGATGGAATAACAGGATGACTGAAAAAACTTATCTGGATATTCGCTATCGTTTAGCAGTGTTTAGTGGTTCAACATTGGAAAATATAGGTGTGCAAACCAAAGTTGATTTGATAACAGATAATTCTTTGTCTGTTGGGGTGCGTTACGTGTTTTAGGGTGGTGTAAAGAAAATAGGAATCAAAAATGATTAAATCAAAAATTACATTGTTTATTTGTTTGTTGAGTGTATTGGCTGTTTCACAAGCTTATTCTGCGCCATCAGTAAAGAAACTTGGTGGTGTTGGCGTGGTTGCTGGAATAAATAGCGTTCCGTCTGTGAAAGCGGACACAACAAAAATCGGTTCACCAGTTGTTGGACGTGCTGGCGCGATTCGTTCTGTTAAAACCATTAACACTCCGGTCGCTGTTTCAACTAAAACTGTTGCTAATACAAATAATGCAAGCACAGCGCGTTTATCTGTGGGTAAATATTTACATAATGCAGGGACGAATGCTGGTTTAATTAAACCTGTAAGTACATCTAATACGACAATCAGTAATGCTGAGTTTGAAGAATTTGGAAATCAGGTCGTGAATTTGACCAATCGCGTAGAAACATTGGAAAATAATGCAAAAATAAATGTCACAGAAAACGATGCAAATGTCGACGCAAATAAAATGGTTAGTGGTATAGATGTTGATGCTGACGGTAAAACATTAAGGGTTAGCCGTTCTAATGTGAAGATCCCAGTTGGTTCTGAAACTGCCAATCCAACAGCCAGTATATGGGTTGAAGAATAATTTTATTATATGATAGTTATTATTAACAAACCAAGCAAAGCAAATATAACTGCACCGACTGTTAGTTGCCAAGAATATTTTCTGACTATTTCGTTTGCTTTTTCTTGAAAACACCATAATAAAAATCCAATAAGTGCAAAACGTCCAGTTCTGAATATCGCAGATACCCCCAAAAATATAGCAATTGGATAATTCAAGAACCCCGCACATATTGCTAGCAATTTATAAGGAACAGGTGTAACAGCAGTCAAAATAATGATCATTATTCCGTATTTGTTAAACATAGTTTTGGTTAACTCAAATTTTTCCATACTTGCAACATGTTCAATCAACCAAACACCAACACTGTCAAATAACCACAAACCAATCAAGTATGCAATGAATCCACCGACGATAGAGCCCAGTGATGCCGCGACAGTAATTGGAATTGCGCGCTTTTTATTTGCGACTATGGCAGGGGTCATAAAAACTTCTGGTGGAATAAACAGAAATATTGATTCAAATACTGTCATAACAAATACGATCCAGGCATACCAAGGCTGTGATGATTTATCAAGAATTCGTGTAATAAGTTTCATAAAATTGATAATAAAGGATTCATATAAAAAGAGCAAGTGCTATAAATAATTTACTTGTTTTTTTGCATATACATGTGTATCATTGCCGCATACAAAGGTGCTTTATGATTAAGAAACAGACGAATTCTAATAGAAGTGAAAAGATTGCCAGCAAGGTACAAATGCTGGTGGCGGAGATTTTGCAACGTGAGTTTTCTGATGATGATTTAATCAGGGGCGTTTCGTTGGTTGGGTCTGAATCACATGGCGGAATGCAGTTTGTAAAATTATTTTTTTATGCACGTGATAATGCAGATGCTGTGCAAAAGCGCTTGGACGAAATAACCAAGATGGTGCGTTTTTCGTTGGCTAAAAAAATAAATCAAAAATATGTTCCTGAAATCAAATTTGTGTACGACGATACTTTGGAACGTGCAGACAGAATCGAGAGTTTGTTAAATAATATTGATAAATAGTGGTCAGGTGAAAATAAATGAAACAAAGTCATATCAGAAATTTTTCTATTGTTGCACATATTGATCATGGTAAATCAACATTATCAGACAGGTTGATTGAATACACTGGTGGTTTAGAATCACGCGAAATGAAGGCCCAGGTTTTAGATTCTATGGATATTGAACGCGAACGTGGTATTACGATCAAGGCACAAACTGTGCGTTTGAAATATACCGCCAAAAACGGTGAAACATATCAATTGAATTTAATGGATACACCTGGACACGTTGATTTTTCTTATGAAGTTTCGCGCAGTCTTGCCGCGTGTGAGGGCGCAATAGTTTTGGTTGATGCGACCCAGGGGGTGCAGGCGCAAACTTTGGCAAATGCATATTTGGCATTGGATAATGACTTGGAAATGTTGCCTGTGTTAAATAAAATAGATTTACCGTCCAGTGATGTTGAGGCAACGCGTGAACAAATTGCAGACGTTATTGGTATGGACGCATCGAATGCGTTATGTGTTTCTGGTAAAACAGGGGCAGGCGTTCCGGAACTGTTAGAAGAAATTGTAAATAAATTGCCTGCGCCAAGTGGTGATGAAAATGCACCAACGCGTGCTTTGTTGGTTGATTCTTGGTATGATTCTTATCTGGGGGTCGTTGTTCTTGTGCGCGTTGTCGATGGTGAATTAAAGCGCGGTCAGAAAATAAGGTTTATTGCAACTGGTGCGGAATATGTCGTTGAAAAGGTTGGCTATTTTACGCCAAAGATGGAAAATGTTGATTCGCTGACAACTGGTGAAATTGGTTTTATCATTACAGGTATGAAAACGATTCACGATTGCAAAGTTGGCGATACGATTTGTGATGCCAAAAGTGATGTTGAACCTTTGCCTGGGTTTAAGCCATCTGTGCCGGTCGTGTTTTCAAGTTTCTTTCCGGTAGAGGCAAACGATTATCCTGATTTACGCGAAGGGGCAGAGAAGCTGGCCTTGAACGATGCTTCGTTTGTGTTTACGACAGAAAAGTCTTCTGCGCTGGGATTTGGTTTGCGTTGCGGATTTTTAGGTTTATTGCATATGGAAATTATCAGCGAAAGGTTAAATCGTGAATTTAATTTAAGTTTGATAAATACTGTGCCAAGCGTGTTATATAAAATACATTTACGTGATGGTAGTGTTATGGATTTGGAAAATCCAGCAGATATGCCAGATATAACCAGAATAGAGTCTATTGAAGAACCATGGGTGCGTGCAACAATTATGATGCCTGATAAATATCTTGGGGCGGTAATGGAATTGTGTGCTGCGCGTCGTGGTGTTCAGGAAAACATTTCTTATGTTGGTAATCGTGCAGTGTTGGTTTATCAATTGCCATTATCTGAAATAGTGTTTGATTTTTATGATAGGGTTAAGTCTTTGTCTTCGGGTTATGCGTCTTTTGATTATGCTTTGTATAATTATCGTGTATCAGATTTGGTAAAAGTTTCTATATTAGTAAATGATGAAAATGTGGAACCTTTATCGTTTTTGTGTCATCGTTCTGTGGCAGAAAAACGTGGTCGTCAGATTGTAGAAAAATTGAAAGACCTGATTCCAAGACATCAATTCAAGATTCCTTTGCAGGCTGCCATTGGTGGTAAAATTATTGCGCGCGAAACAATCGCTGCATATCGCAAAGATGTGACCGCGAAATGTTATGGTGGTGATATCACCCGCAAAAGAAAATTACTTGAAAAACAGAAAGAAGGAAAGAAACGGTTGCGGACTTTTGGTAATGTAGAAATACCACAAACCGCTTTCATTAACGCCTTAAAAGTTGGAGAATAAAAAATGAATATCAAACAAGATATTAGTGTATTGTTTACGGAATATTTTCGGGCACGTACTATAAAAAACGATATGGACGAATTTCGTAAGAAATATGCAAAAGAATGTTCAATATCAGATTATTGGGAAAACCATATAAAAACTCTTGGTTTCAGGGATAAAGTTCAAACTGCCAAATTGGATGAATATGGAAAATATGGTGATGAAGCATTGAAACATCGTTCTACATCATGTTTTTATGTTGGACCAGAAAAGCAATTTGCATTGCAGCAGTGTGTGAATGTTCAAGATGATGGTTTCATTATCAGAAATTGTTGTTCCAATTGTCCTCATTTTAGAACAATTCAGAAATATTCTATGACAGCCAAGGCGTTGTCAGAAGCAAAAAAAGAGCAAAAAAAGATAATAGGCGATTATGTTGCATCTTTTGTATGTCTGAATAGAAAAGCGCTAGAGAAAATAAAAAATTTGATTTCGTATTTCGATAAAGAAAAAACTAAATAGGTGTAAAAATGGCACATCAATTCTTTTTCAATACGTATATTCTTGATAATTTACCGTCACCTGAAAAAGGGTTTGATGTTGTCCAAGATTTGTCTGAACCGCGTTTGCGTATGTATATTACACAACGTGGTGTAAAAAGTTTTTTTGTTCGTAAACGTGTAAATGGTCGCGACAAAAGAATTATCATTGGTAATTATCCTGATACAGATATTGAAGATGCACGTGCAAAAGTAAATGAAGTTCTGAACGAGGCGCGTAAAAAAATACCTGTGCGCAGGAAAAAAATCACATTTCAAGATTTGGTTGAATTGTATTTGAATAACAAAGTTCGTCGTAATGAAGATTCTTTGGTTAAATTGAAACGTGCGATTCGTTTGCACTTTGTTGATTTATTCGATAAAAATATTCAAGATTTAACAACGAATGAATTGCAAAATGTTCTGGATAAAATCAATGGGCGTTCAATGGCGTCCAGAATGCAAGAATTGTTGCAAAGCGTATTTAATTATGCTGGGGATATCGGATATATAAAAATAAATCCGACGAATAATATTCCAAAAATTATTGTTGCACGTCGGCAAAGTGGATTGAGAAAATCTGGGTTGCAAAGATTGATATCTGTGATTAACAAAGAAAAAAATCTGAATTTGCGTGGTGCCTTTTTGATGTTGGTTTATGGTTTTGCACAAAAGAATAAAGTTTTCAGAATGCGCTGGGACGATTTAGACTTTAATCACGATGTATGGGGTGATATGCCTTTGTCTGATAAAGCAATTCTGTTGTTGCAAGATTTGCCTCAAAATGGTGAATGGGTGTTTTTGGGGTGTGGACGTTCGCATTTAACAGATCCGCGTGTTGCGTGGAAACGTATAGTGACCGCTGCTGGTATGCCATATTTAACAATGGATGACGTGTATAAGTTTCTGATGCGGGCGTTGGTCTGGAATCCAGACAAAGATAAACTGCGTGATAATATGAATGATTTGCTAACCGATTTGTTGGCATAATGCATTTTTTGCAAAAGTCAATGGATTGTTATCGTTTGTTATAATTTCTTGACACCTCTGTCATAAAATGGTATTTTATAAGGCATGTCCCTGTAGAACAACAGATAGGGCACACATTTAACTTAAACAAAGGATAAAAAATGACAACTTTTGATAAAGTGAAAAAAATTGTATGTGAAAAATTGGGTGTTGATGAATCCAAAGTGACAGAAAGCGCATCTTTCGTGAATGATTTGGGTGCGGATTCTTTGGATGTGGTTGAATTTGTTATGGAAGTTGAAAAAGAATTTGACATCACAATCCCTGATGAAGAAGCAACAAAATTGACAACTGTGGGTGATGCGGTTAAATACATCGATGCACATGTTAACACAGGTAAAGCAACTGCAGACAAAAAAGCAGCAGACAAAAAAGCAGCCTAGTAATCGCTTTCAATTGTTGTAGTGATATTTGATGCTGCCAAGTTCGGTGGCATCATTTTTTATATCGTTGATTTTAACAATGTTTTATAGTATGCTTTTGCCAGTAAAGATATAAAAAGGATTTTTTGTATGAAAAAAATAGTTATTACTGGTATGGGTATTGTTTGCCCTGTGGGAACTGGTGTTGATTTTGCATGGGCGAATTTGTTAAAGGGTAAAAGTGGTATCCGTAAAATTACTGAATTTGATACAACAGATATTGCGTCCAAGATTGCCGGTCTTCCACAACGTGGAACTGAACCTGGCGAATATAATCCTGACGTTGTCGTTGAACCAAAAGAACAACGTAAAATGGACAGAAATATTGTCTATGGTATGGTGGCAGCAGATGAAGCAATACGGGATGCTGGGCTGATTGATTATGATGGCGATAAAACGCGTATTGGTGTCGCGATTGGCAGTGGTATTGGTGGCTTGTCTACAATTGCTGACACTTACGAAGATATTTTGCAACATGGGACCAGATTTGTTTCGCCTTTCTTTGTTCCAAAGTGTGTTATAAATATGACTTCTGGCAATGTGTCAATAAAGTATGGATTTATGGGGCCAAATATTGCAATGGCGACTGCATGTGCAACAGGGACGCATTCTATTATCGAAGGTGCCAGCATTATTGAACGTGGTGATGCGGATATTATGGTCTGTGGTGGTACAGAAGCGGCTGTGTGTAGATTGGGTATGACAGGATTTTCGGCTTTGCGTGCGTTAAGTACACGCAATGATGATCCTGAACATGCTTCACGTCCATGGGACCAAGAACGCGATGGTTTTGTTATGGGCGAAGGCGCAGGTGTTTTGGTGTTAGAAGAATACGAACATGCCAAGGCACGTGGCGCAAAAATTTATGCAGAGGTTGCAGGTTCTGGTATGACTGCGGATGCACATCATATAACTGCGCCAGCACCAGATGGCGAAGGTGGCAAACGTTCGATGGAAATGGCGTTGCGTAGTGCGGGGTTAAAGCCGTCTGATGTTGATTATATCAATGCGCATGGAACATCAACTGGTTTGGGTGATGTTGGCGAATTGGTTGCTGTCAAAGAATTATTTGCTGGAACAGATGTTTGTATGTCTTCGACTAAATCAATGACTGGGCATTTGTTGGGCGCAGCAGGCGCAATAGAGGCGATATTCTGTGCTTTGGCAATTCGTGATAACATTGTGCCACCAACTATGAATCTTGAAAATCCGATAGAGGAGGTTGGTGATTTCAACCTGGTCCCGAATCAGGCGCAAAAGAAAACCGTCGATGTTGCGTTAAGTAATTCGTTTGGTTTTGGCGGAACAAATGCCAGCGTGATTCTGAAACGTGTGAAATAATTTTTTGACAAGGTTTGCAACTTGGTGCACAATCAGCGGGTGCAGGATTAAGAATATGGAATACAGACAAATGCTTAAAGAAATACAAAACCCAGAAAACAAGGTGTTTCGGCGTGTGCGCTGTATGATGGCGGGGGTGGAGAATATAAAGTATTCATTGCATGGTCAAAATAATAAAGTGTTGTTCGAGGTGTATGGTTCTGAACTTGGTGAATCTGCGCCAAGCCAGTTCAAGAATGCTGTACTGATTGGTGGTAACGCACAACCATTTTCGTTAAAGCAAGTCCATGAATTGTTTATGGCATTGTCTGACAGATACGAAAAAGAAGAACAATTGAAAGAAATGTT
>DBXG01000018.1:53842-55431 GCA_002309215.1 Alphaproteobacteria bacterium UBA1218
AGGTTCAAATCCTGTTGCTCCGACCAGAAAATTCAAATCGGCATTTTGCCGATTTGAATTTTATGTTGGGGTGACGCTCAGATTTGAGACTTTACAACGCAGTTGTTAAGTTCGACTATGAGTTAGTGTTTTACTAAATCAACTTTTATTGCTGGAATTTCGTTAATATTATTAGTGTTATTTATGCCATTGTATGGTGTTTTATGTATACTGTGTTCCAATTCATGATGGGTCATTTCTGTACATGTTATACCATGATATNNGATGCTGGGCTGATTGATTATGATGGTGATAAAACGCGTGTCGGTGTTGCAATCGGCAGTGGTATTGGTGGTTTGTCTACAATTGCTGATACTTACGAAGATATTTTGCAACATGGGACCAGGTTTGTTTCGCCTTTCTTTGTTCCAAAGTGTGTTATAAATATGACTTCTGGCAATGTGTCAATAAAGTATGGATTTATGGGGCCAAATATTGCAATGGCGACTGCATGTGCAACAGGGACGCATTCTATTATCGAAGGTGCCAGCATTATTGAACGTGGTGATGCGGATATTATGGTCTGTGGTGGTACAGAAGCGGCTGTGTGCAGATTGGGTATGACAGGATTTTCGGCTTTGCGTGCGTTAAGTACACGTAATGATGATCCTGAACATGCTTCACGTCCATGGGACCAAGAACGCGATGGTTTTGTTATGGGTGAAGGCGCAGGTGTTTTGGTGTTGGAAGAATACGAACATGCCAAAGCGCGTGGCGCAAAAATTTATGCAGAGGTTGCAGGTTCTGGTATGACTGCGGATGCACATCATATAACTGCGCCAGCACCAAATGGCGAAGGTGGCAAACGTTCAATGGAAATGGCGTTGCGTAGTGCGGGCTTAAAACCGTCTGATGTTGATTATATCAATGCGCATGGAACATCAACAGGTTTGGGTGATGTTGGCGAATTGGTTGCTGTCAAAGAATTATTTGCTGGAACAGATGTTTGTATGTCTTCGACTAAATCAATGACAGGGCATTTGTTGGGTGCAGCAGGCGCAATAGAGGCGATATTCTGTGCTTTGGCGATTCGTGATAATATCGTGCCACCAACTATGAATCTGGAAAAACCAATAGAAGAGGTTGGTGATTTCAATCTTGTTCCGAATCAGGCGCAAAAGAAAACCGTCGATGTTGTGTTAAGTAATTCGTTTGGTTTTGGTGGAACAAATGCTAGTTTGATTCTGAAACGTGTTAAATAATTTTTTGACAGGGTTTACAACTTGGTGCAAAATCAACCGACATAGGATTAAGAATATGGATTACAGACATATGCTTGCAGAAATACAAAACCCAGAAAACAAGGTGTTTCGGCGTGTGCGCTGTATGATGGCGGGGGTGGAGAATATAAAGTATTCTTTGCATGGTGAGCATAACAAGGTATTGTTCGAAGTCTATGGTTCTGAGCAGGGGGAATTGGCACCGAGTCAGTTCAAGAATGTTGTGCTGGTTGGTGGTAACGCGCAACCATTTTCGTTAAAGCAAGTCCATGAATTGTTTATGGCATTGTCTGACAGATATAATAAAGAAGAACAATTGAAAGAAATGTT
>DBXG01000018.1:55481-59872 GCA_002309215.1 Alphaproteobacteria bacterium UBA1218
GTAGAGGCCGCAGGTTCAAATCCTGTTGCTCCGACCACCCTTCGCATTTGCAATGCTTCGGGTGGCGAGCCACCAATTTTCACCGAAGCGACTTGTTACACGAAGCCTTGGCGAAGTGTAAAGCGAGGACTGAAAATTGAGTGTCGCGCCGTAGCACAGCAAATTCTTGGAAATATTTTTTAGATTTTAAGAACAGCGAAGGCGGACAAATCGGCATTTTGCCGATTTTAATTTTATGTTGAGGTGACGCTTAGATTTGGTATATCTTGTTTTTATTCTTAAAAAGATGTATAATCACAACTATGACAGAAAAAGATGAATTAATACAATTGCCAACGGGAATAGGAGTTATTGTTGCAAAACAATTGCAGGATAAGTATGGTATAAATAAATTTGGTGGTAAACAATTATTTGATTTCAGGTTTACAAAAGAAGAATTATCAAAAATTGCAGAATTAAAAATATATGAAAAAAATTGGGCACATTTGGACGGAATTCAGCTGTTGCCTAATTTAAGAAAATTGGTTATAGAAACGGTGGCGGATTCAACCTATAAGATTGCTAGGAATCTTGTATCAATAACCGATAAAGATGTGTCTTGTGTCGAAAAATGTACAAACTTAGAGTTTTTATCTATATCAAATCAAACTAATATATCATCTGTTTATTTAGATAAATTAACCCGATTGAGAGAAGTTCATATAAACAATAATAAAAATTTAGAAACCATTGGTGGCCTTGATAAATTGACAAACCTTGAAAGGTTGTCTTGTTATGGTAATGATGCCCTTCAGGAAGTTGAAAAACTTGAAGATGTTATTACTTCTGGTGCTAAGAAAAAATTTCGGGGTTACTCAGGACTAAAGGAGTTAAATTTAGATGTTCGATTGTTTCCAAAAGCAATCGGATATAATGCAAAAAATGGTTCATATAATAAACTGGCTGTTGATGGACTTCGTTTGCTTGACCATGTGGCTAGTGGCGACAAAGAAGATTTTACGAAATTTGGTCACATCGTGTGGTCCGAAACCCTTTTAAAAAATGCTCCGCCTATATCAATAGGGACAGATGATATGGTGCTTATGCATAACGAGGCCTGTCGAATTTTGAATGATATTATAAAACCTTTTTCGCGGAATACGAACAAGATAGTTGCTGTTGAAAAATATTTGGCAGAAAATGTAACGTATGATGAAGAAAGTTTAACAAGTCGTAAAGCCCGCAAGGTTCCACAATCCAAAACCAAGGACGGTCGATTAATAGGGCCCAAATACGGTGCAAATGGTGCCTATGATTGTATTATTAATAAAAAATGTGTTTGCCAGGGATATACTAGGGGAGAACAGTACTTACTTGGTTTGTTAGGAATAAAAACAAGAGAGGTTTTTTGTTTAGCTATGAAAGACCAATTAGGATTATCAAATTCTGATACTTATAATGATAAATACTTTTACTTCAGAATGCCAGATGATGGTTATCATAGCATTATTTGTATTGAAGCTGAAAACGGTTATTATTACAGTGACCCGTGTTGGAATGCGTGCCTTTATCAACGAGGCGATACATCTTTGCCGTATACATTGTTAAGCAAAGAAGAAATAAGTAAAGATCATACATTGTCACCCATAGAAGTAAATAAGGGTGGGGCGTTGGAACAAATTTCTCGTCAACAGGTAAAATTATTGTTCGAAGAAGCAGTGAAACGCCAGAAAACCAAAATGCAGGCAGAGAAAGACAATAATGTTGCTGGTGTTATAAAAGACACACGAATTCGTATGAATGATTTTATGTAATTTTTTGTGCTAAAAGAATTTTATATCATTATCAGTTTGTTTTCTTGAAAGTATTTTTTCACTATGTTATAGTCCATGCATTGGTAGAGAGGTAGATTTTATATAATGCAAAAAAGACAATGGAAAAATATTAAATCTTGGGTCAAATTTGCGCTGGCTATTTGCGCGGTGATTGTTTTTGTTGTTTGCTTTGTTTTCAATTTATGGTCGCCGTTAAGAAAGCCTGTGACTGTTGTTGTGCCAAAGGGGGCTTCTGTGATTGGTATGACAAATTATTTGTTGCAGAATCGAATTATAAAATCTGGTGATTTGTTTCGGTTTTCAGTTCGGTTAAATGGTGGCAAAATTATGGCTGGCGAATATGATATACCGCGCGGGGCAGGTGTTTGGACAATCGCTGATATTTTAACGCATGGCAAAGTTGCAACTACTACGGTGACAATTCCAGAGGGATACACATTAAAGCAGACTAAAAAGATGTTGATGGCTATTCCGTATTTGTCTGGTGAAACAGATTGCAGTTCGTCTGCCCCTGTTTGTCATTTGACGGAGGGCGAAATTTTTCCGGATACTTATCGAATCGCACGTGGGACTTCACGTTTGGCTGTTTTAGATTTAGCGCGTAAAAAAATGCTGTCTGTCAAAGAATCTTTGTCTGGTAATGCAAGACCAGAACAACTTAAGAACTGGAACGATGTTTTGGTGTTGGCTTCGATTGTTCAGAAAGAAACACCTAAAATAAAAGAAATGCCGATTGTGGCCAGTGTTTATTTGAACCGATTGAAAAAAAATATGCGACTTCAGGCTGACCCAACCGTCGTTTATGCTTTGACTGATGGTTTCGGTGATATGCAGGGACAACCGCTATTGCGTGGGCATTTGAAGACAGAAAGTCCATATAATACATATCGTAATAATGGATTGCCACCAAAGCCAATTGCAAATGTTGGACGTGCAGCGATTCATGCTGTGTTAAAACCTGCAAATACAAATTATTTGTTTTTTGTTGCTGATGGTCGTGGCGGACATAAGTTTTCAACAGATTATTCTGAACATCAAAAAAACCACAGCGTATGGCGCGGTATTAAAAAAGAAATAAATGGCGTAGTCGATTATGATAAATAGATAGCCCAACATTAATTCCCCTCCACCGGAGGGGAGGGCCCATAGGGCGGGGAGGGGTCAAATAAATTATTGTTCCAGAGGTTTGTTATTACGGATGCACCAGAATACCCGCCCCGTCCTGCTTTCGCTGCGCTACAGCAAGGCCACCCCGCCACGGGCGGGGAATTATTATTGAACTTAAAAACAAATTTTTACAAAGAGGATATAAGGATTAAGATTTGTTTTGTTTGGAAAAAGTTTACATTAATTTCTTTGCGAATCGTGCGGGCACGATTATATCATTTTTTAGATGCTTTTGCAAAAATCTTTTCCCTTGCAGATATTTTTATTTGTGGGATAATAATCTTAACAGGAACAAATCCTGTTAAGTTTAACAAGTAGGAAAGGATAAAATATGAAAAAAATCGCTTTAACATCTTTGTTGACTGTATTTGCAGTTTCTGGTGCACATGCTGCAAACGTAATTGATGGCAATCCATTGTATATGCCAAAGGCTGGTCATTTTTATAGTGTGACATCTTTGGAATCTCATACAGAACAATCTACACCATGGACATTGGGTGAAGATTTTGGTTATGGTGTTTCTGATAAATTGGCTTTGGAAGTTTCTACAAGCGCAACAGAAAATGATGAATTTGATTCTATGTCTTGGAATGATATTAATTTGGCTTTGACGTTTCGTGCTGTGGATGCCGGTTCATTCAAATTAGATGTTTTGGGTGCATATGGTGTTGATGGTGTTTATCCAGATCATGCTCCGTTCTTGAAAAAAGAAAACACAGGTTATGCATGGATGGCAGGTTTGCGCGCTGGATTTACAACAGGTAATTTTACAATTGCTGGTACTGCAGCATATTTGTATGCTAATTCAGAATCTTTCAATTGGGCAGACAAAGGTATGCATTATTTAGCGCTTGGGCTGGAAACACAATTTGTGATTGATAGCAATTGGAACTTAGTTGCTAGCGCCTTGTACACAGGGGTCACAAACGATAAATATGCATATGGTGATGTGGAATTCGGCAAAGTTAAGAATGCTGGTACATGGACTGGTGAATTTGGTGTAAACTATAATTTGGATGCAACTAAATTCGTTGGTGCATACATCAATGGTTCTTTGAATCACCATGGTGGTACAGCAGCAGACGAATGGGAATGGGATGACGGATTTGGCTTTGGTGTTAAATTCGGTATTGATTTCTAATTGTCCAGAAAATATAAAAAGTCCGGCCAATTGGTCGGATTTTTTTTGTGTCCACAGTTTGGGTGTATAAAATATGGATTTTTAGCGGTTTTTTGCATATAAAACGCGATATTTTGCTTGACAATCTGTGGGTCACAGGTTATAGTATAGGTGCTTTCCGTGTAAGTAAGGAAAGTAAAAAACACAGAAATCTGCAGGTTTGGACAGATTTATAATCACGCATTTGCGATGAAATAAGTCTGAGGGCGGGTTTCGCATAGTCAAAAAAA
>DBXG01000018.1:59935-60066 GCA_002309215.1 Alphaproteobacteria bacterium UBA1218
CAACTGATTCGGAAACCACGTAAAAAGGTAGTTGTGAAGTCAACTGCACCTGATATGATGGAAAATCCTCAAAAGCGTGGCGTTTGCACACGTGTTTATACGACAACTCCTAAAAAACCTAACTCTGCTCA
>DBXG01000018.1:60167-60439 GCA_002309215.1 Alphaproteobacteria bacterium UBA1218
CCAGGTGTGAAATATCACATCATTCGTGGTGTTTTGGATACAAAGGGTGTCGAAAGCAGAAAACAAGGACGTTCTCTGTACGGCGCAAAAACAAAGAAATAATACACATCTGAAAATTGGTGTGAGTAATTTGGGAATATAAACCCAAGTGAAGTAACAAAAAGGAAAACAAATATGTCAAGACGTAAAGCTGCAACAAAACGTGAAATATTGCCAGATTCTAAATATAATAATCTGGTTGTTGCGAAATGTATTAACGTTGTTATGTGGGA